>JBBSNU010000644.1:0-3191 GCA_038260455.1 Chroococcales cyanobacterium
CGACAATTGATTGATTTGCTGTCGAATTTCTTGCCGCCGCCGTTCAACTGTCGCAGCTTCAGCTTCCTGCTGATTTCTACCTAAGCGAGACACAGAGGGAAATCCGTTATCAGTCAACTTTTTTGCTAAAGCTTCTGCATCCACAGCCCCCGGTTTGCACTCAACCGTTGCGACTTCTACAGCTAAGTTAACGCAAGCTGAAATTACGCCTGAATGCTGCATGAGTTGGCGTTCAACAGCTTTTGCACAACCTGCACATTTCATCCCGCTGACGTCGAAAGTAACAAGTTCTGGCGGCTGGGATTCTTTAATTGGGATAATTTCTGGTTGATTTTCTGGGATTGTTTTGGGGATAAATTGCATGGTTTTTTTTGGTATTGATTAGAATATTTGGGTATTTCGGAAAGTGTTTGATGCCAAGTTGAGATAAATGTATCCATTTTGATAATAGATAATTTTTGTGGCATCTTCCGAAAGTGTTAGTTTTTTTTAATTCTTATATCAATTCCGAAAAAAAGACCGGGCAGTTGAAACCGCGTCTACACAGACAAAACCCGCCTGCGTGGGTTAATATCCGACGGCGGTTGTCTTCAGTTTGATTATTTTAACAAAAACAGTTCGTAGTGCGGACTTTAGTCCGCTTTTTAGTTGCGGACTAAAGTCCGCACTACGAACCAATTTTAGATCGCTCAATTGACCGGAGACGATATTATATTAGTTACTATCCAATTTTTATGTAACTAATTTAGCTATGACAGAATCACATAAATTTTATATTGTCAAACGTCCTGCTGGTAATTGCGAGATTTTACCCATCGCCCAAATCGAACAGCAAAGCCCCACTATTATAGAACAGTGGGGCCCTTACGATTCTGCTGAAGATGCGATCGCCCGTCGCATCGGATTAATTCGCGCCGGCAAATGCCAGCCACAATGACGAATTACTATTACTTTCCTCTGCATCGCGAAAGCTAACGTGATATCAAATCTGTTAGCAGCGGAATTATTGATATCTGTCTTGTCTTCATCTGCGTGAATCTGCGTTAATCCATTGTCATCTGCGGTTAACACATTCTCTTTTTTTAACCGCAAATGAGGGCAGATTAACACAGATTAACGCAGATGAATTATATAAATTTCGGTTGCACCGGACGAATTGCAAAAAACAGCGCAGCATTCGAGTTGAAAATCTTGGCTTTTAGCCGTAAATCTTCCCCCGAATGCTTTTTTTAAACTGAAACCCTACACAGGTTTTCTACTTAGATTTAGAAGGTGCTGCACTCGGTTGAGCCTGCGCCGCAGTCGGTTTAGGTGGCGCAGCATTGGGTTTCGACTCCGCCTTATTGTTCCCTGTTTTACCAGTAACTTGCTTTGTCAAAACTTCCATAGCTTTCGCGTACTGCGGATCGGCTGTGGTAGCAATTTTATCGCGATCGCGCCTCAACTCCTGTTTTTGAGCGTCGGTGAGTTCTACCTTAAAATCCGGTTCAATCCCGGCGTGGTTGATATCAGTGCCGTTGGGAGTAAAATACTTGGCAATTGTCACCGCCAAACCGGCACCATTTCCCACGCCGCGTACTGACTGAACTAAACCTTTACCAAACGTCTTTGTTCCCACCAAAACGGCGCGCTTGTTGTCTTGCAAAGCACCGGATAGAATCTCGCTAGCACTTGCTGAACCGCCGTCTACCAGTACAACTAACGGTTTGTCTGTGAGTTCTCCCTTATTTGCAGTTTGTTTATCGGCCTCGCCGATTCGATCGACCGTCGAGACGATCGTACCTTCTTTGAGCCACATCCGAGCAATTTCAATACTTCCGTACAGCAACCCGCCGGGATTGGAACGCAAGTCGAGGATATAGCCTGTCACCTTTTTCTGTTCCAAATCCTTCATTGCCGATCGCATTTCCGATGCAGCATTCGCACTAAACTGATTTAAGCGAATGTAGCCGATTTCGCCGATCGGGCTTTTCTGCACCGAATGTCGCACCGGATGAATTTCAATTTTAGCGCGTTTGAGCTTAAAATCAATTTCCTTTTTATCCCGCAAAATAGTCAGAGTCACCTCACTATTTACCGGGCCGCGAATCAAAGTTACCGCTTGATTCGTATCCATACCTTCAGTGGTTTTGCCGTCAATCTTAGTAATAATATCTTTTGCCAGAATACCAGCAGTAAAAGCAGGGGTATCTTCGATCGGCGAAATCACCACCAACTTCTTAGTTTCCTCATCTTGAGTCAACTGAATCCCAACTCCTGTCAGTTCCCCAGAAGTGTCAACCTGCATATTTTTGAACTCTTGAGGGTCCATAAACCGCGTATAAGGATCGTCCAGCTTCTTCAGCATTTCCCGAATTGCCTTATAAGCTTCCTCATCGCTGGTATAAGTGCGGTTCAAATAATCATTCCGCACCGCTTTCCAGTCAACCTGGTTAAAAGTGCCATCAACATAACTTTTGTCAATAATCTGCCAAACTTCATCAACCAATTCTTTAGGACTTCCCCGAAAAGAAGCCAGAGATTTAGAACTGCAACCAGTGTTGACAAGAGTTACAGCAGTGAGTGCAACTGCTGTAGCACTTAGAATAAGCCCTCGTTTTGTTATAACCATTTGTCTGACGCGCCGGAGCAAAAGATTTCAGAATAATCACGCCCAATCTAACACAGGCAAGGCTTGGTCGGATTTTGGATACATATTTATTCAACTTTGCCAAGTTGTATTCCCGAAGCCGAGGCTGCCGCGCCTGAATGCGGACGCGGGTGTAGGAAGTTGATTTGCGAATGCCTAGAATCCTTGTTCTCTCTGCTTTGTACCAAAGTCTCGATCCCCCTAAATCCCCCTTAAGAAGGGGGACTTTGAGAATACTTTCTTGTCCCCCCCTCTTCTTAAAGGGGGCTAGGGGGACTTCGATCGCTCTTGTCCCCCCCTTCTTAAGGGGGGCTAGGGGGGATCAGGCCTCAGATAGAAGCGAGATTTTTCAACGGTTTCAGGCGATTGTTGACACCAATGGCTTTGAGCATCGCCCCAAACCTCAAAACTAAATCCAGTAAAACCTACTCAGGTTCAACCCAGCGATCGTCCGACTTAATCAAATCAATCAATTCTGCCACACCCTGAGACTCAGGAACCTTCTTAATCTCATCCCGGCCGCGGTACAGAGAAATATAACCCGGTTGCTTCCCGACATAGC
>JBBSNU010000645.1:0-3190 GCA_038260455.1 Chroococcales cyanobacterium
CTAGCGAACACCACTTCGGCATCGAAGCGACCGAGATTTACTGGCACTTTGTCGATGTGATTTGGATTGTTTTGTTTGTACTGCTGTACGTGCTTTGAACCTGTAGGTTTTTCTACCTAGCGGGCAGGCAAGAAGGCTGCCCCACCAGAAATTAATATAACCCCCCGTTGGGGGTTTTTTATTGTTTGCGAAGTGCGATCGACCTTTATACCATTTTTCTAAAGATATGCTATGGATGAATTCTGAGCCACCCCGAACTCGCGGGGGGGTTGGGGGGGTAATATCTAGCGCTACTTTATGAAATTGGTATTACTCACTTTCTCAAAGCCGATCGCCCTAAACTAGGCTAAATTAAAAGAAGCAATTGGCTATCAAACAGCATTGAGAAAATTATGCAGTGCGAATTGTGCGATCGACAAATGGAAGCATTAACCGCCCACCACCTCATCCCCAAACAAAACACCAAGCGGAAAAACGAAGATCCCAGCCAGACGATCGACATTTGCTCAGCTTGTCACCGCCAAATTCACATTCTCTTCGACAACAAACACCTCGCCCAAGAGCTCAACACCCTAGAAAAGCTCAAAAATGACCCCCAACTCCAGAAATTTCTATCTTGGGTGAAGAAACAAAAAACCGACAAACGCATTCAAGTACACGGCAAAAAAGCGCGACTGCAAAACTAGCACTCAGATATCTAGTCCAAAGGTTCGTAGTGAGGACTTTAGTCCGCATTCATGAAGGACTAAAGGGGAGCATCTCAGTTTTGCAAAAAGCATTTTTTTATTGTAGTGCGAGCGTCCCCGCTCGCGAGTACAATACGCGAGCGGGGACGCTCGCACTATAAATCCTTGCGCTGAGATGCTCCGGACTAAAGTCCTCACTACAAACCAATTTTATTGTTTTTAATTAATAGATATCAATTGCTTAAACACCGGGTTATGGCTACTGAGAAAGCCCGTGAAACTTACGATAAAGCATCGCCTCAACCCGCTTTCCTCCCCGCAAATGTTGCTCGGTAATTGCCGCAACTTCCTCAGCACAAACCCCACTGTACCAAACCTCTTCTGGCAGCACCAACACCATCGGCCCGTTGCCGCACTGTCCCAAACAACTGCTAGCAACAACTTCAACTTCTGAGGGGGACAATTCCTCAAATGCTGGTAGTACCTTTGCTGCACCTTGCTTGCGACAAGTGCGGTTTTGGCAAACAAGAACTCGCCTAGAAGATTCTGTGATTTTCATGTTTTTTTACTTGACATTCTGCTACATATATGCTATTTTTTTATCATGGGAATAGGTGCGGCCATATATAACCAAATCTGACGATCGACCTTTTGAGGCTAACCATTGGCTCGCCTGACATGAATTTTTGATGAATCGGTTAACCGCAGATTTTAGGCAGACAAACACGGATTGACGCGGATAGTTTCCAGACTAATCTCGATACACGTGTGCAATGCGGAGGCTAATCTAATGATAAACCTTTTGAGGCCAACCATTGGCGATCGAACAAACGCGACTGATACCTCGCCCCGCCGTCGCAGAGTACCGTAACAATCGTATGTCCAGGCCCCATTTGCTTCGCCAAAGCCACAGCCGCCCCCACATTAATCCCCACAGAACCGCCCATAAACAGCCCTTCTTTCCTCAACAATTGGTAAACCACGCGGACAGCTTCAGTATCATCAATTTGGATAGCATCATCTACCGGCGCATTCTCCATATTCCCAGTGATGCGGCTGGTACCAATTCCCTCAGTAATCGAACTACCTTCAGTCTTAATTTCCCCTGTTTTGAAATAACTGTAAAGTCCGCTGCCCATCGGGTCTGCCAAAACAGCTTTAATCGCGGGATTTTTTGATTTCAAAAACATTGCTACACCAGCAAAAGTCCCGCCCGTACCAGTCGCAGCCACCCAAGCATCAATTTTTCCCTCGGTTTGTTCCCAAATTTCCGGGCCGGTTGTCTCGAAATGAGCTTGGCGATTGGCTAAATTGTCAAACTGATTTGCCCAAACTGCATTCTCCATTTCGGCTGCTAATCTTCCAGACAATTTGACATAATTATTCGGGTCTTTGTAAGGAACAGCAGGAACTGTCCTAACTTCCGCGCCCAAGGTTTTTAAAGCATCGATTTTTTCTTGGGATTGAGTATCGGGAATCACAATCAAACATTTGTAACCTTTCGCGTTGCAAATGTGTGCTAAACCGATGCCTGTATTGCCTGCAGTGCCTTCTACAACGGTGCCGCCCGGTTTTAACAAGCCTTTTTCTTCTGCATCTTGGATGATGTAAAGTGCGGCCCTATCTTTAACGGAACCGCCGGGATTGAGAAACTCTGCTTTGCCGAGAATTTCGCAGCCGGTTTCATCGCTGAAGCTGTTTAACCGAATTAGCGGCGTGTTGCCGATTGTTCCTACAAAGCCGTTTTTGATATCCATATTTTTTGAATGTTTGTATTCTATTAATTCTGAGCATAAGTTGATATTTATTGCTAGCATTTCTACCAAATTTTGCTCATATTTAGTACAAAACCCGGCAAAACTGGGTCGCCGCTGACTGTCGCCGGATTTTCCAAACATTCCTCTGACAAACCGGGACGATAAATGTAAACTCTACGATTTTTGCGGTCAATTAACCAGCCTAACTGCACTCCTGGTTCTCTCATATATTCTTGCATTTTTTCCTGCAATGGCTTGAGATTGCCAGAAGCAGACCTGAGTTCTACTACAAAATCTGGGCAAATCGGAGCAAATTTATCTTGCTGTTCTTGAGATAAAGTATTCCACCGTTCCAGTTTAATCCACGAGGCATCTGGAGACTTGTCACCCATTGAAAGCTTAAATCCCGTACTGGAGTCAAAACAAAGACCGGTTCCATCTTGTCGAGACCAAATATACAACTCTCCAAAGACGCTACCACTGCGATTTCCTGTTGTTCCGCCAGTAGGGGACATAATTAGTAGTTCTCCAGATTTGTTTCGTTCAATGCGTAATTCACTATTGATTTGACAGAAATCGAAAAACTCGTCGTCTGTCATTTGCAATTTTGGCGGTATTTGCAACACGATTTTTGATGTCAACATAATTGATTTCTCTCAAATCTAAATAGTTGCGACACAATTGCATAATTTGCCTGTTTTTAGTGATGACTTTAGTCCTAAAACATGGGGCTTAAGGACTAAAGTC
>JBBSNU010000646.1:0-3158 GCA_038260455.1 Chroococcales cyanobacterium
GGTTTCTTTATGTTTACTCCCGTTCCGGTTTGATTACAACCGTGTCTGCGGTTTGATTACAACCGTGTCTGCGGTTTGATAGCCTGCGGTCTACGGTTCGATCGCCTGTCTCTTTCAAGATACAAGGGGCGGGTTCACCAACAATCTCGGTCTACAATTGATAATCTGATCAACCCGCCCCCACCCAACGGCAAATCCCCATCTACGTGTTAATTCCGTTCTGTTGCTTGGATCGATCGCACTACAGCAGCCCCAGCCCGATCGCCGATCGACTTTTCCTGATCGTAGCCCAACACCAATTCCCACGCTTCCTGCGGGTATCTGTCAACCAACGGGATCGCCACTTCATCCAACATCCAGCGGCCGTGACGCTCATCTTCTCGGATGTGCAGTTCCCAATAACCCATCGCAGCCTGCGAGAGGCCCAGACGCTGGGCGGCGGCTAGATAATTGCGGTAAGCCACAGGCCCCGCTACCTCAAAATAGGTGAGTCCGCCGTTGTAGCGCAGAAAATGGCGCTTGCGTTCGGTAAGCAAGAAGTTGTGGTTGATGCTGGCGAGCACTTCCCAAGGCACCAAATCGAAATACGCCTCCGGTTCCGTACTCATCCCGAATTCTGCCAGCATTTGGGCAAAATATGTCGAGTGCTTGCGAGCTAAGCGACCGCCGCCGTATTCTTCGATCAGCACCCGCGTCAGCGTTGACTGAATTTCATTGCCGGCACCGCCGATGATGCGAGAAACGCGGCTGGCTTCCACCAAACCGTCGAAAGAGGCGATCGCCAGCAAGTGCTTGTATCCCTCTTCAGTCATCTGTTCCCGCAGGTAGCGATCGATCTCAGTGAGCTCTGGATCGACATCAGCGGCCGCGCGATCGCGCAGGGCTTGCTTGACATCCTCGATGTTTTGCAGCGCTGCAACGTCGATTTGCGCGGTTTCCCACTGCTGCCAAGATTCTTCGATGCGATCGCGCACTCCTCGCAAATAGTGCGATCGCTCGTTGTTGTAGCGGCGCAAATCGTCGTACCAAAACAAGTTGAGGCGGTTGATGCGGTAAAGCACGCGCTGCAAGAAGCGGTGAGCGGCCTCGTCGGCGGAATTTTCCTGATAAGCCGATCGCAGGGCCTCCGCGATCGCGCTTTCAAAATCGCTGACGAGTAAAGGTTTAGCCGCCACCGTCTTGTCTAAATCATCTACCTCTAGCAAATTGACAAATTGGCGATCGGCTGCTTCATAATTTGGGAGTGCCGGCTGATTTTTTGGAAGACTCGGCGACTCAGAAGAAGAAAGTATCTCTAGGGTGTTTTGCATGGAATCAAATTATGCTAACTCAGATGATTGTGCTGCCTGCCAAAACAGCCAACCTTTGCAGATTGCCGAATATTCTGGCTACTTATTTTCAAGATAGCCAATTAGTCAGCAGGATACACCTTTCTATTGATAGATATTTTTAACTTACCCTTGTTCTCTTCCCTTCTATTCTCTTCCTTCGCGTCCTTAGCGCCTTCGCGGTTCGTCAAAAAAAAATCCCCTTCCACTACAGTTTAATGCTGAAATTTTGGCGGGGCGATCGAGTTTCGCCGCTGGCATTTCCCGAATTTAAAGTTAGTGTGGATTTGGCGATCGGCTAAATCATGATTATTTGCAGTTTAGGCGATCGCGAAAACATTCCTTATACAAATTGCATCTCGCACTGCAATAATTGCCGATCGCAAATCAAAAAAATCGCCACCTCTGCGACGGGATTAGAGCTCAGTCAGTCGATTTTAGATTTTAGATTTACTCCACAGATAAATCTGGGAGTTTGAAAGTTGGTCTAAAATGTAGCAGCTAATAAGTAATAGGTCAGGGCGATCGGTGTATTCAACTCTAGAGCAAAAGTATCAGCGCCTGCAAAAAGACTTAAGAAACGGAGTCATCGCCCTTGGTGGCGTTTTCTGCACAGGTACTCTCTGGTATTGGCAAGTGGAAAAATGGTCTTTGCTCGATGCCGCTTACATGACAGTATTTACCCTAGCAACTGTGGGCTACGGTGAACTTCAGCCCCTCGGCCAACGCGGGCGAATGTTTACTATATGCCTGATTTTGATGGGCGTGATTGTGATAGGTTTCATCGTCAACCGCTTTACAGAAGCGCTGATTGAAGGATATTTTCAAGAAGGAGCAAGAATTAGGCAGCAGAGACGATTGGTAGATTCTTTGATCGGGCATTACATTCTCTGCGGTTTTGGGCGCACGGGGCGTCAGATTGCTTTGGAATTTCAGGCAGAAAATATTCCTTTTGTGGTGATAGATTCGGCGGTGCCGTCGGTTGAGGCAGCTTTGGCGCTGGGTTACACGGCTGTCCAAGGAGACGCGACACTCGATGAAACTTTGGTGAATGTGGGGATCGATCGCGCAATTTGCATAGTAGCAGCTTTGCCTTCGGATGCCGAGAATTTATACACTGTCATGTCGGCGAAAACTCTGAATCCGAAGGTACGGGCGATCGCCCGCGCCACGACAGAAGAAGCCGTAAAGAAGTTGCAGCGGGGCGGCGCCGATGTGGTTGTATCCCCCTACATTACGGGCGGCAAACGCATGGCGGCGGCGGCTTTGCGCCCTCAAGTTATGGATTTTTTAGACGGAGTTTTGACGGGAAGCGAAAATTCTTTTTACATGGAAGAATTTTTGGTAGATCCGAATAGTTGTGTCTACGTCGGAGAAACTTTGAGAAATGCCAAATTGCGATCGCAATCGGGGGCTTTAGTTTTGGCGGTGCGGCGGGCTGACGGCCATTTGATTGTGGGGCCAACTGGAGAAACTGCGATCGAAGGAGGAGATATGCTAATTTGTTTGGGCACTGCCGAACAATTGCGCGCCCTGAATCAAATCCTCAGCCCGCTGAGTTCTCGCGTCCCTCGCCCTCCGAAGTAAAATCAATTAATCAGGACTAAAGTCCTCACTACAAACCTAATTAATCGTTCGATCGTTCGGAATGCAAGTCCTTTCTTCTCTCTTCGTTAATTAATCAATCACGACTAAAGTCCTCACTACAAACCTAATTAATGGTTAAATTTATTGCTTTGATTTCGCAAGAATCCTGAAACCCAAAGCCGATGGTGGGATTTGAACCCACGACCGTTCGATTACGAATCGAATACTCTACCCCTGAGCTAC
>JBBSNU010000647.1:0-3146 GCA_038260455.1 Chroococcales cyanobacterium
AACTACAGTTAGCAGTGCTCGCAAGTCGATTAAACTAGGAATTCTCGAAGGTATATCTGCTGTAGGTGCACCCAACATCAAGAAGTGGCGGTAGGTGCGGTCTAAATATTTCTCAGCATCGTACACATCAGAAAATGCTTGCACATATTCCCTCGCGATATCTTCTAGCGGCCGCGTCGGAATGAAGTTCATCAATGTAGTCTGGTTGAGGTTTCCAGATTTTTCGCGCAATCTGCCTTCTTTTGCTAGTCTGTGGGACAATGCAGTGTGTGGCAAAGCTTGCAACATTCCAAAGGTTGTACTCGGAATTGCTGCTGCTTCGGCAAAGTCTACGATGCGTTGGCCTGCGCCTGCTTTTTCGCCGTCGAATCCGATGATGAATCCGGCCATTACTCGTAAACCGGATTTGGCAATCAATTCTACTGATTCAATCAGAGAATTGCGGGTGTTTTGGAATTTTTTGGTCATTTGCAAGCTTTCTTCGTCGGGGGTTTCAATTCCTAGGAATACTGCATTGAAATGACATTTCACCATCATATCCATCAATTCTTGGTCTTGGGCTAAGTCGATGGATGCTTCTGTGTTGAAATTGAAGGGGAATTTGTGTTCTATTTGCCAAACTTCTAAGTCTTTTAGTAATAGTTTGACGTTGCGTTTGTTGCCGATAAAGTTGTCGTCTACCATGAACACGCCGCGCCGCCAACCTAGGTTGTAGAGACAGTCTAGTTCTGCGATTAATTGTTGTGGTTCTTTGGTGCGCGGTTTGCGGCCGTAAAGGACGATGATGTCGCAGAATTCGCACTGGAAGGGACAACCTCGGGAAAATTGAACCGACATCGAGTCGTAGCAGTCTAATTCCAGCAAGTCGAAGCGGGGAACGGGGGTTGTGGTAACATCTGGTTTTACGCCGTCCGATCGATATATTCCACTTTTTTCACCGCGCCCGATTGCTTCGACGAACATGGGTATGGTGATTTCGCCTTCGTCGAGAATCAGGTAGTCGATGCCCGCTGCTTGGGGCTCCTCGGGTACGGAAGTCGGGTAAGGGCCGCCGCAGGCTACGGATTTACCGCGCCGTTTGGCTTCGCGGATGATGTCTAGCAAGTCTTCTTTTTGGACAATCATGGCGGACAGAATAACGAGCTCTGCCCATTCCCATTCTGCTTCTGTGATTTGTCTGATGTTGCGATCGACTAACTTAAATTCCCATTCTTGAGGTAAAATAGCTGCTACTGTTACCAAACCCAGCGGTGGAAGCAGCACTTGGCGATCGACTAATTCTAGGATTTTCTCGTAAGACCAAAATGTTTTCGGGAACAGGGGGTAAACTAGAAGAACTCGCATATTATGTTAAACCTCACTCACATCAGTAAATAACTTGCGATCGGGCTGGCGGGGCGTGAAAGTTCGATCGACTCTCAAGACTTAATGTTAAGGCTAAAATTACGATCTTGCGCGCGATCAACTATTTGGCGAGGGGTGACACCCCCTAACAAACAGAAAATCAGCGCAATTTTTAGCTGGCACTTCCCTGTTAAAGTTTGCAAATGCTGACATTTTATCCTATTTGACCCTGAATTGACGATAATCGCTTAAAAAGTGTAGGAATCACGCAAAAAAAGAATTTTAAGCAGTAAATTAGTTCTTTGGTACGCACTGTTAACCCTACATTAGTCGCCCGGTACAGATTCCCTCTTTTCTCTTCCCTCTTCTATCTTCCTTCTCATATCGTGTCCGGTCAATTCACCTATCTCGCGATTGGTTCGTAGTGCGGACTTTATACCAATTTCATAAAGTAACGCTAGATATTACCCCCCCAACCCCCCCTTAGTAAGGGGGGGCTAAGACTTCATCTATAGCATATCTTTAGAAAAATGGTATTAGTCCGCAACTAAGCCAGCGGACTAAAGTCCGCACTACGAACCTTACTGATTGCGGTTAATCGATCGCACAAAATATCACCCTACTTTACATTTTTATCGGGAATCCCGCTAGTTCTTAACATATCGGCAACTGTGCCGCAGTAACTCGGCATTCCTATGCTTTCGGGATTGACAAGATTTTGATAGGTAAAATGGCGATAGCTGATGCAAAATCTGTCCCAAGCAGCCATCTGAATTCGGAACAGCCAGATAAAGAAATCGGCTAGTGTTGGTGACAGAGTAAGCCGAAAAAATATGTTTTTATGCAAATACTTGCAAGCTTGTTCGACAACTTCGTTCGCGGTAATCGCCGGATTTCCGAGTACAAAATGTCGCGTTTCCTCAGAAGCGGGTGGATGTTCTACTAAGTAATTAACTACTGTGGCAATATCTGCGCCGTGGATGAAGTGAAAGCTGCCATCTGCCTTAAACCAGCGAATCAAACCTATCCATTTGGCGACAAGTGGCAAACCGGATGATAGGTGAGAAACGGGTTTTTCTGCATCTCCTCCCAATACTAAAGTTGGGTAAAGTGCGGTAATCGGAGGCACATTTGTTAAGGCTGATAATTGCGTCATGCAATCGTATTTGGAGCGAACATAATCTGTTCCCAGTTCGCCTGCTTCTGCGAGCAAATTGTTGTCTCTACCGAGGATGCTGGCTGTTGAAAAGTAAATTACTTGTTGGCAAGTCTGGGGCGAAAGTAGTTGAATTAGGCGCAGGGTTTTGGTGACGTTGACATCAAAAACTTCTTGCGTTCCTCCCCAAGCTGTGGCGGCTAAAATTGCTACGTCTATTGTTTGCAGGAGTTCGGCATGGCGATCGATATCTTTCATGTCGCCTTCTATAATATTGATGCCGGGGCGCGCTTTCCAGTCAAATTTTAGCTTGTCTGGGTTGCGAACTAATAGGTAAAGTTCGTGGTTTGTCTGTTGAATTAAGGTTTCGGCCATGTAGTGACCGATACAGCCACTTGCACCCGTCACAAAAATTTTTTTTTGGTTCATTTTGCCGCAGGGGAAGAGGGAGAGATGAGGGGTTTTTCGATGGTTGGGAAACGGTAATGCCGTGTCCTCTTTCTACGGTAGGGAAACGGCAATGCCGTGTCCCTACAAATATTGTGTGTTTTGTCCACAAATATTGTGTGTTGTTGGCACGGAAGGAAACGGCAATGCCGTGTCCCTACAAATATTGTGTGTTTTGTCCACAAATATTGTGTGTTGT
>JBBSNU010000648.1:0-3132 GCA_038260455.1 Chroococcales cyanobacterium
CTCTCTCCCCCTCTCCCCCTCTCCCCCTCTCCTCTCCTCTCCGCCTCTCAAGTTAAACGCAAGCTTCTACAGGCGCGGTTGAAACCGCCAAAATCTTCTTTTTAGAGAAGTTTCATAAAAAATTGACAAAAAAAAACCTCAAGCTGTTGTTTTGCAACATTTTGAGGATATTAAGGCTCGATGCGATCGCAGAATCAACTATCTATTCTCAACAAATTATGATTGTTGACTCCGTTTTCGATCGGGCAAACACACCATCGAGCTAAAAATTTAGCTCTTGTGGTTTAGTAGCGACGAGAGGAGCGGTCGTTGTTGCCCCAGTTACCGCTGTTAGAAGAACCACGTTCTTCGCGGGGTTTCGCCTTATTGACCTTGAGGTCGCGACCCATCCACTCAGCACCGTCAAGAGCTTCAATGGCGGCAGTTTCTTCTGCTTCAGTAGACATTTCTACGAAAGCGAAACCGCGCATCCGACCTGTTTCACGGTCAGCAGGCACTTGAATGCGCTTGACTGTGCCGTACTCACCAAAAGTTTGGCTGAGGTGCTCCTGCGTTACTTCGTAGGATAAATTGCCGACATAGATTGACATTGAACATTCTCCAGAATCGAGGTTGTAGAGATTTAAATCCGGAGGAACGCCGATAGAACGAACTGTACTGCCGAAAATAAAGCTTTGTGAAAACAATCATAGCACCTATAACTGCAAATTGCAATTTTTTGAGCCGATCGATCCAAAAGAATGCCCCAGGCTTTTGGGCGAGACGAAAAACCCCGAATCAAGCAGCAAAAGCTCACCATAAATTCATTGAATTATCCAGATTTGCCAGGAGTTCCCGAGAACGCCGTTCTTTCGGTGTGTCTGGGTCACAATTGCTCGGGCGAGAGAAGTTTTGACCCAAGTAGAGCAACCGGGGATTGTGCCGTACTTGACTGCCTTGAAACCGGGTTGCTTAACAAAAAATTACGATTTTGCCGGAGTCTGTGGGACGAAACCCAGGTATTGAGATTGATTCCGCTAGGTGAGTTGTGACATCCCAAAGTCACAGGCCAGATAGAGAAGTAACGGCGACGGTGGATTTTGCCCAATTAAATTCCTCAACCCCTGCGGCAACTTCTGCGACAGCCGGCGCTGCTGTTTCGGCCCCAACCAATACCAATTGCACCGCACAAGCTTTTAACTCGGGCTGTTTGGAATCGGGACAGCTTGCAGAATGAGTCATGGCATTGGCTTCAGCACCTTCGGCCCACAGAGCACCCCAGTGCATCGGTACAAATAGCGTACCAGGGGCGATCGCCTTGGTAACTTTTGCCGGAAACCGAGCTTTGCCGCGGCGCGATCGAACTTCCAGCAAATCCCCCTCCTTAATCTGCAATTTCGCAGCATCGCGCGGGTGAATTTCCAAAAACGGATCGGGGTGCAATTGATTGATTTTCTCGGTTCTACCCGTGCGCGTCATCGTGTGCCAGTGTCCGTAAAGTCTCCCTGTCGTCAACACAAACGGATAGTCAGGATCGGGAGGTTCAGCTAGTCCCCGGGAGTGATAGGCCGAAAATCTCGCCCGCCCGTCGTCCGTGTGAAAACGCCTGTCAGTATACAGCCGTTTCGCTTCGTTCGCTGGATGCGGAGGCTCGTTTTCGGGACACGGCCACTGCTGGGGGCCTTCTTGGCGCAAGTATTCGTGGCTGAGTCCGGTCATGTCGCAAGGCTGGCCCCGCGTCAACTGCACGTACTCTTTGCATACATCAGCAGAGTTCTCGAAAGCAAACTGTTCGGCAAAACCCAAGCGGCGTCCCACCTCGGCGAAAATGCTCCAGTCGTCGCGGGCCTCCCCCGAAGGAGTGTCGAAACCCGCACAAAGGGTAATGCGACGTTCGGAATTGGTCATCACTCCGGTTTTTTCGCTCCACTGCGTTGCCGGCAGCAGGATGTGAGCGTAGGCTGAGGTTTCCGTGGGATAGTAAGCTTCTTGATAAATAGTAAAGGGCGATCGTAGCAAAGCGGCTTTTGTGCGTTCCAAATCCGGCATACTCACCACCGGATTGGTGGCTGCAATCCACAGCAACTCGACATCGCCAGTTTCCAAGCCCACAATCATCTCCCAAGCAGTGCGGCCCGGATGTGGGGAAATGCTTCCCGGCGCGATGCCCCAAAACTCCTCAACTTGGGTTCTGTGTTCGGCATTTTTCACAAATCGGTAGCCAGGGAGTAAGTGAGAGAGTCCTCCGGCTTCCCTGCCTCCCATCGCGTTTGGCTGGCCGGTGAGGGAAAACGGGCCGCATCCCGGTTTGCCGATTTGACCGGTCATCAAGTGCAAATTAATCAGCGATCGTACCTTTGCCGTGCCTTCTGAGGACTGGTTGATGCCCATCGACCACAGGGACAAAACCCGCTGCGACTGTTCCCAATAACGGGCAGCCGTTTCTAAATCGCTAACACTAATACCGCAGCGCGAGGCTACAAAATCCGGCGTGTAGCTGCTAATAACTTCAGTAAAAGCTGAAAAATTCTCCGTGCATTCCTGAATGAATTCAGGATCTATTGCCCGTTTTTGCAACAGCAAATATGCAATTCCATTGAACAAATCTATATCCGTACCGGGCTTAATTGCTAAATGCAAATCTGCCGCTTCAGCAGTTGGAGTCCGCCTCGGGTCTACCACAATCATCTTGACATTTGGATGTTTTTTGTGGTATTTTGCCAAGCGGTTGAATATAATCGGATGACATTCCGCTGTATTGCTGCCGACAATAAAAGCACAATCTGTTAATTCTAAATCGTCGTAACAGCAAGGCGGCCCGTCCGAACCAAAGCTTTGAACGTATCCCGAAACTGCTGAAGACATACACAAGCGAGAATTCGCATCAAAATTATTTGTACCCAGACAACCTTTCATGAGTTTCTGGGCAACATAATAATCTTCTGTTACGAATTGACCCGAACCGTAAACGCACAAAGCATCGGGGCCGCTGGTACTGCGAATTGTTTGGATGCGGTTAACAATGGCATCGAGAGCTTCGTCCCAACTAGCGCGGCGGAAGGGTTGGTCGAGAGTATCTCGCATCATCGGATAAAGTAGCCGATCGCTCCGAATGGACTCTGCTACCGTTGCTCCCTTAATACAAACCATACC
>JBBSNU010000649.1:0-3120 GCA_038260455.1 Chroococcales cyanobacterium
ACAGACAAAAAAATAGGATTGCCCTGCGGACTTTGCTATTTTCCGACTCAGCTAGCGCGATCGACAATTTATCAATGCAAAAACTGCGGTTATACTAAAGAAGAACTGTTTCCCGACGGTCGAGAGACTGCCGATCCAGCTCAGTGTCAGTATTGCAACCCTTAAAATTAAATTACTAATGATAGCCGTAGCAACCGAACGCAACTGGAAACCCGTTATTAAAGAATTTGAGGCTGTAGTGGGCAAAAACGGCGTAGTGCAGCGCCGTGAAGAATTGATTGTCTACGAGTGCGACGGACTCGCCAGCTACCGCCAGCGCCCCGCCCTGGTGGTATTGCCGCGAACTACGGAGGAAGTGGCAAATGCGGTCAAAATATGCGATCGCAATTCCATTCCCTGGGTAGCTAGAGGCGCAGGCACCGGGCTTTCCGGCGGCGCTTTACCCGTAGAAAACTGCGTGCTGATTGTCACAGCCCTGATGCGAAAAATCCTGAAAGTAGACTTAGAAAATCAGCAAGTAGTCGTACAACCGGGAGTAATTAATAACTGGGTAACGCAAGCAGTTAGCGGCGCAGGTTTCTACTACGCACCCGATCCTTCCAGTCAAATTATTTGTTCGATTGGCGGCAACGTTGCCGAAAATTCTGGCGGCGTGCACTGCCTCAAATACGGAGTCACAACCAATCACGTTTTAGGATTAAAATTGGTACTTCCCGACGGTTCCATTGTCGATGTCGGCGGCGAAATTCCCGAAATGCCCGGTTACGATTTAACTGGTGTATTTGTCGGTTCCGAAGGCACTTTAGGCATCGCCACGGAAGTTACTTTGCGAATCCTTAAAGCGCCGGAATCGATTTGCGTTCTGTTGGCGGATTTTGCCAGTATCGAAGCAGCGGGCGAATCGGTTTCCGATATTATCAGCGCCGGCATTATTCCCGGCGGCATGGAAATCATGGACAATATCAGCATTAATGCTGTAGAAGATGTCGTTGCAACAGGATGTTATCCCCGCGATGCGGCGGCAATTCTCCTCATAGAAATCGACGGTTTAGAAGTGGAAGTTGCTACAAATAAACAGCGAATTGCTGATATTTGCAAGCAGAATGGAGCGCGAAATATCACTACGGCGCATGACCCGGAAACGCGGATGAAAATTTGGAAAGGGCGGAAAGCTGCTTTTGCGGCGGCGGGTCATCTCAGCCCTGATTATTACGTGCAAGACGGCGTAATTCCGCGCACGCAAATGGCTTATGTTTTGAAAGAAATTGAGGGTTTGAGCGAGAAATACGGCTACCGGATTGCGAATGTATTTCACGCGGGAGATGGGAATTTGCACCCGCTGATTTTGTACGATAACTCGGTAAAAGGTGCGTTGGAAAAGGTGGAAGAATTGGGCGGAGAAATTCTCAGGCTGTGTGTGAAAGTCGGCGGCAGTCTTTCGGGGGAACACGGAATTGGTGCTGATAAGAAGTGTTTTATGCCGGATATGTTTTCGGAGGTAGATTTGGAGACGATGCAGTGGGTGCGTCATGTGTTTAATCCGAAAGGTTTGGCGAATCCTGGGAAGATGTTTCCGACTCCGAAAACTTGCGGGGAAGCGGCTAATGCTAAGGTTGAAACTATGAAGAAGTTGGAGGGTGTGGAGGTTTTTTAATTCAATACGGTTCACTTAACACTATTTATTGCCCGGAGATCCCCCTAAATCCCCCTTAAAAAGGGGGACTTTGAGAGGTTTCTTGTCCCCCCCTTTTTAAGGGGGGTTAGGGGGGATCTTTCTTAAGTGAACCCTATTGTTTTTTAATTCCCCAGTTTGTAGTGAGGACTTCAGTCCTTTCTTATATTTTTATGAAGAAGGACTAAAGTCCTCACTACAAACAATTTTTATTGTGGGTAACTACACGAATGCGCGATCGGCATTTTGATAATAAATTCCGTGCCCTTGCCCAATTCCGAAGTACAATATAATTCGCCGTTGTGTCTTTCTACAATAATTTGATAGCTAATAGATAAACCCATTCCCGTGCCTTTACCAACGGGTTTGGTAGTAAAAAATGTATCGAATATGCGCTGCTTGACTTCCTCAGTGATTCCCGGCCCGTTGTCCGCAATTTTGATTTCTACAAAATTCTCCGTAACTTCTGTGCAAATCTTAATCTGGCTGGGATTTTCTCGCATTTCTTGAAAACTTTGCTTACTATTCCCATCACCTAAAGCATCTATCGCATTGCTAAGAATATTCATAAAAACTTGATTTATCGGCCCAGCGAAACACTCGACAGGCGGTAAGTTTCCGTATTCTTTGACAATTTCAATTGGCGGCATTTCACCGTTTCCTTTCAAACGGTGATTTAGTATTAACAGCGTGCTGTCAATACCTTCATGGAGGTTGACGGGTTTCATCTGTGAATCGTCGTGCCGCGAAAAGTTCCGCAGCGACTGGACAATCTGGCAAATCCGCTCGATACCGACGCTCATTGAAGACACGATTTTGGGGAAATCTTCAACTAAAAAATCTAGTTCATTCTCTTCTATTTTCTGTTGAATCTCCGCGACTGGATTGGGATAGTGCTGTTGGTAAAGTTCGATGTAATAAAACAAGTCTCTAGTATAATTTTTGAGGTAAGCAAGATTACCGTGAATGAAGCTGACGGGGTTGTTGATTTCGTGAGCGACTCCGGCAATTAGCAATCCCAAACTAGACATTTTTTCGCTCTGAACTAATTGGGAATGAGTCGCTTTGAGTTCGTCAAGTGCTGCTGCTAGTTTAGCTGATTGTTCTCTGCTTTGTGCTTCGGAATTTTGTAAGGCTTCCTCGGCTTTTTGGCGATCGGTTATGTCTCTCTGTACGCCGATGAAATGAGTTAATTTACCAGTTCGATCGCGCACGGGAGATATTGAGAAACAATTCCAGAAAGCGGTTCCGTCTTTGCGGTAATTCTTTAATATTACCTTGCATTCGCTCTCTGTTTGTAAGGCTTGGCGAATTATTTCTACTGCTGCCGCATCGGTGTCGCTTCCGTACAAAAATTGGCGGTTTTTCCCGAGAATTTCTTGCCGCCGATAACCTGTCATGCTTTCAAAGGCGGGATTGCAGTAAATAATCGGATGTTCGGGATTAGT
>JBBSNU010000650.1:0-3110 GCA_038260455.1 Chroococcales cyanobacterium
GCAACCGTGGCGGGGTTGAGAGGCGATCGAGCTTAAGATTTTGCTGGCTTTCTGCACAGAGGTGAATTCAGCCTTAACTGTCGGTTCGTAGCGATCGTGCTTAATTTCCGTCAAATCTATACCGGTGATGTTTCCCTCGCTCAAATCTATTTCGGCCAACACCTTGGGATCGTCGCCTACTTGTTCGACAATTAGCTTTTCCCACTGGATGGGCACTTGTACCATCCGAGTTTCAATTTCTTTGCGGACAATGACTTCGCCGACTTTGCGCTTGCTGCGATTGATCACCAATCGTTCTTCTAGCAGGCGAATTACTTCTCGATCGACAATATCAAAGTCTTCCTCCTCTTCATTCGTCTCCAAATTCTCATTTGTGCGATCGGCATCTGTTAGATTTGACATAACTGTTGAGGGATTGGTTGACTCGCTATTGGTTAATTCACTCAGCGCTTCTGAGGGATGTTCTACAGACTGAGCCTCGCCATTTGCCGAAATTCCCGGCAGCAGTTCGACTTCATCTGAATTAATACTTACAAACAAAGCTTTTTGGTGATAATCTACTTTTTTTAGCAGCTTAATACTAACTAAAAAAAAACGGGCTTTTTCGCTGTCTAGCGCTGCTACCACAAAGTTTAGCTGACCGTTTGCATCAAAATATACATCTTTTATTTGACCTACCAAGTGACCTTGATTGTCTTTTACTGTAAAACTTTTTAGCTTATTTCTGACTTTTTCCGGCACCCGGTTGAGACGAGTAATTGATTTTGCCGCTGCTATTTTTTCGGCTGATGGTTGACCGTTCATTTTTAAATTTTCCTGCTAAGAAGACCAGGCGGTTGAAACCAGGTTTATACAAACAAAACCCGACGGGAGCGGGTTGAAGAACGGGCGGTTAAAATTACGTTATTTTCTTGGGTCCGCTTGGCATGGACGAAAGTTTTTGTAAACCTGGTTTCAACCGCCGTCTGCATCTAGGAATTGCGCGATCGCACAATTTAAACCAGCGCTGTGACAGAATTATGTGATTAATCCGCAATTCCTATTCAATACCTGCTGTGGTTGGTTTAGACCTTTTTCTTATCTACAACCGCAGTGCCATCCGTGTCAATGTCTAATTCTTCACGGCGCAAGGTTTCTTCGCCCTCAACCGTGCTGCGGACAACTTCTTTTCTGATGTTGACTTCTTCGCGCACGTAGGCTTCCTTGTGGATGTCGGCCGTTTCTTCGTAGACTTCCATGCGTGCAACTTCTCCTGATTGGAAGTCTGCTTCACCGACTGAAACCACTTGACCCGCTTCTACGGGCGTTACTCGCTCGATTACAACTCGTTCCTTCTCAATGGGTACTGATGCTCGTGCTGTTTCAGTTTCCACGCGCTTGCCCACTGCTACTTCGCCTGTTTTGGCGCGGGTTTTGTTGGCTATCAAGCGTTCTTCATAAAGCTTGAGATTTTGGTGTTTCTTTTCGTTGGTTTCGTAGAGGGGGCGATCGAGATCGTAGCTGTAGTTGCTGCGATCGTAGCTGGCAGGAGTGGCAGTCGCGGCTGTGCCTTGATTGCGGTAAACGCCTCTTACCTGTTCTTCGCGATCGTAATCTACTGGTTCTAATTCATTGTAAGCAGGCAATCGTTCTGCTTGATCTTTGCTGCGAAGGCCTGTGGCGTAGACGCGACGATCTCCGTAGTCGAAGCGGGCCGAACCGATCGGCAGCAATACTTTTTTGCCAAAAATCCAAATCCCGGTATCAATTACCAGATAGCGAAAACGACCGCTTTCATCAACCAAAGCGTCATAAACGCTTCCTACTTTTTCATCAGAGTCGCCGGCATAAACATCAAATCCCTTGATGTCGTCTCCAGCAAAGATTTCTTCTTGATAATTAGGATAAAATTCTTCTAATCTTTGAAGTGCCATGTGTTTTTTCCTCGCTTGTCTAATTAAATTTATAGTAGAAATTAATTTGTTGACTTACATCTCCCTAAAGTCTGAAGTGTAAAATTTAGGGCGTTTAATACTATAGGAATACTGGCTGGTGCGGTCGCGAGCGTACTCAGCAATTCAAAGCCCGATCGACAATACCTAGCGGTTGAAACCGCCGATCGAGTCAAACTCTCACTCCGGGGTAGAGGGTTTTACTCGATCGGGCGGTTAAGATTGCGTTATGTTCTTGAGTCCGCTGAGAGGGGACATCGTTTGACAACACCTGGTTTCAACCGCTGTCTGATCTTCGGGAAATCGAGAAATTAGCTCACTATTGATTTAGTTGAACTCTGATTGTCTCAATCCGTTTGCGGTTGGCTCCTAAATCCGACTGTCCCAGACGCGATGCCGATCGCACGTGAATGACTTTTGCGCCATCATCTACCAAAAATTCCACGTCATCCACAAACCCCATCAAAGCACTGGTGAACTCCGCATAGAGGTAATTATCAGTTGCGCTGATAATTTTAGTCTTGGCTGAGGACTCGATCGCCCCTTTGAGCCTTGTCATTGCTTCTGTAGGCGACGAAGTGTATGCCAAAGGCTCAATTTGGTGTTCGGCATCTTGACTGAAGCTGCTGACGCAGTTGGGGGAAGCAGGGCACGCTGCGAGTTTTCCTGACACAATGCCGATATTGGCAGGTCTTTTTCCAGCAAACATTGTTTTTTCTCCGGGAATTAAGATAAAAGTAGCGATCGACAGTACCGCTACAGCTACCAGTGATATTAAAACAACTAGGACTCTTTTCAATGCTGTCGGCGATTTTGTTTCAACTGTCTGCAAAGGATTATCCCTCCTAAAAGTGCAAATGGGAGCTAATTTTAATATTAATTGAAATTGACATCAAAAAATTAAAAACATTTATCATAAAGAATTGGTTTAAAGCCGAAACCCTGATCGGGATCAATTAAAATTAGACTATTCATTACTCCAATCCTCGAACTTCTTTTGTCAAGTGCTGTCAACAGTCAGGGAGCATCTCAGTTTTGCATTTATAGTGCGAGCGTCCCCGCGCGCGGGTTGTACGCAGGAGCGAGCGGGGTCGCGCGGACTATAAATGCAAAACTGAGATGCTCCCTGACCAATGAGTAAGAACCAATAACCAATAAACCAAAACCAATAACCACATA
>JBBSNU010000651.1:0-3099 GCA_038260455.1 Chroococcales cyanobacterium
GCCTTGGTTGATGCAGCCGCCGCTGACTGAACGGCGGTTGTCGATGGAAAATGTTTCTCCGGTTGCTTCAGAGATGTGCGCGGCAATTTTGTCCCACATAGCATCAAATTGTCTTGAGGGCGATCGCAATTAGTTTATCAGGAATCAGGACATAATTCACTACACAGACAAGTGATAGGTAGTGCATTTTGTCAAAGACAGAGGAAAATGCTTGATTATCAAAATCATGGATAGCAAGCGCTGCATCTTGTTACAATTCTTTTACCTATGGCATATCTTCCTCGCACACACCCTGCTTTTTTCCGGGGAAAATCACTTTTTTAAACCAGTATATATAGTTGAGTTTTTGGCAGATTACAGCTTGAAAATAATCGTGATCGACCGAACCTAAACGGGAGCATTTCAGTTTGGCAAAAAGCATTTTTTTTATTGTAGTGCGAGCGTCCCCGCTCGCGTATTGTACTCGCGAGCGGGGACGCTCGCACAATACAAGATGCAAAACTGAGATGCTCCCACCTGAACTGGCTCCCTATCCTCTTGAATACTTTGTTTTGAAAATAGTTATTAACATTCAAAAATGGTAGCAGTGGATAGACAGACTTCTAAAGATACTAATTATTCTGTATCATTTAGAAAATAAGACTATCCCCCAAAACTCTTTTTTTTAATCTGCTATTTCTAAGTCCTTTAATTCTTGCGTAGACTGCCATCCAGCTTCCCAGAGCGATCGATCTTTGAGCTGTGTAGCGTTCAACCAGAAACGGACATTGGGATCGCAAGCCGCCACCATTTCCGCAAACACCCATTTACCTTCGTTTTTTCTGTTGACTACCTGGAAGTGCCGCCACCCCCAAGTTTTTTGGTGAGAAGTCCATCGGGAACCAACTAAATAAGGAAATTTTTGTTTCTTCGGCACAGTATTTTCGGTAACAAATATCTGACAAAGCAAGTTAATTGCAATAACTTCTTCTACTCTATTATATTAATCCTACATTCCCCACGAGCGAAAATCCTCTCCCCTCATCTCTCGCTTAACTGCAGCTTACAGGAGAGTCAACCTATAGCCTTTCTCCAAAAGGTGAGAAGTTGAGATTTTAGATTTTAGATTTTAGATTTTAGATTGGGGGATTGAAGGATTGCGGGATCTATCGATCTATACCTCATCGAGAGTGAAAACTGCTATAGCGGTTCTCAAAAAAGTGAGGATAGCCCATAGCCCTATGCCCATAGCCCTATGCCCATAGCCCTATGCCGGATAGTACCTCATCTTTCTGAGAAAGGCTATATATGTGTTTATTGTAACTTGCAGCAGTTTCGCCTCCGAGGTCAAAATTAAGGGCAGTTCAGTGACTGCCCCTGTAATTAGATATACCTATGGAATAGGGTTCTTTTTTTGGGTCGATCGACAAATAGCAAATTTATGCAGCACGAGTTCGATCGCGAATCTCAAATCTAAAAGCAAATAACCTTGGTTGTAGTTGTGCGCCATCATCCGTTCTGCCAAACTTACTCAAATCAACTTTTTGAGCAGTTTTGACGTTCATCTCCTGCTTTTAGCAAAGCGGTAGGCCGCTTCTTGTCAGCAGGCGTTTTTCCGGGCCCAACTCTCCCTACAAACATTGTTTCAATCTCGATCGTGTCTGTCGCTCCCCCTTAATGACTTCCGTGTGAAGGCTTTTGGCCCGATAAATCCATTGGAAGTTGGGGAAGCCGGAGTCGCACCGCATTTGTTTGCAGCCAGAGAGTGATGGCGTGCTTCCGCTGGGGAGTCACGTACTCGCCCGGTCTGATCACGCCAGCACAGACACCGATGTTTTTCATAAGGGTTTCTCGCTCCGATGAACTTGCACCCTGTAGCAACCTGACTTGGGCTTTGATAAAATCCACGTTCATAGCAAAAAGTAAAATTAACTAAAGAACTCAGTTAAATAGCGATGCTTAGATTCCAGTTGTAACTCTAAAACCACTTGAGATGAATCAAATTGATTCAATATCCCCGGGACGGGGATCGGGTGTCTAGAGCTAGCCAACTTTATTTACTTTATCTGTTTTTGCCAGCAAAAGTGTCACTATGCTAGCAGTTTTGACAGAATTATTCATAATTAAGAACTGTTACAAATTTGGCTCACCTCCCACAATAATGCAGAGTTTAGTGCTAACGCTACTCTCTTGAACTCAAAAAGTTCGGCATTATCTCCCGATCCATCCCTTTGTAGGTTTTATCCTCCCCCATTGGGAAGGGATTTATCGCCGAACCTTCCTTTTCGATCGCCCCCATGAACACCCACACACTGCTACCTCACCTTATTGATTTAGAGCAGTCCTATGTCTCGCTCTCGACTATAACTTAAGGCATACGTATTGTTACTTGGGCTACAACAAGCGAGCAAGTTTTGATTCTCGTTTCTCAATGATATATTTTTTCGCTTTTGTTGCAAAGCCCTGATTGTTGTTAATTAAGGAAGTTTAGTAATTTTCGTCAACGAAAAATCGCTGTTGGCGAATCTAGACATTCTGCGCTAATGGCGATGAATCTGTTTTCCGCATTAATGGCGGGGATCGCCGACTACAATGACCGATCGCCCTTCATTTGTATAATTAATCACAAAACCCCTCGATCCTAATAATTTTAAAACAGCACAAGTTCAAATAGGCTTCCACCTACCGATAGCTGCTCCTAGTCAAAAATATAAGTAAAACAAATCAACAGGCAAATACCCGCACGTTTTAGGTTGAGGGTACAGAATTAATTTTCGCCTTGAGTATTTGAGATAAGTTACAAAACACCAAATTTATTAGCGATCCAATGTATCCGCTCGATCTGCCCAAAAAAGGTTCGTAGTGAGGAATTTAATCCTTCTATGGATTCGGACTAAAGTCCTCACTACAAACCAGGATTAATTACTTTAATCATTCCCAAAATTGTGATGAACTTAAATTTAAATTTAAGGACATTTATGGCTCTTCCTTACTTAGTATGCCAAACTAACAATTAAAATGCCCAGGACAGCAAACATCTATTTTTGTAGTTTTCAAAATTCCTAAAGCCATATGCAGAACGTTTTATTAACTTAAGCTTGTTGTTAATACCCTCAACAA
>JBBSNU010000652.1:0-3086 GCA_038260455.1 Chroococcales cyanobacterium
CACTATCGGAATAATGGGGCTGATTACGGGCGAATTGTGGTGGGGATACAGGTGCCGCCGGATGAGATGCAGGAATGGCAGGCTTTTTTGGATACGCTGGGCTATCAGTATGGGGATGAGAGTCAGAATCCGGCTTATAAGCTGTTTTTGGCGTAGGTTTTTGGGGTGGATTTGGGGTGGATTTGGGGGAAAGGGCGATCGAATATTTGTGCATCTTTGATAGCCCTAAATTCTATTCGATCGCAAATTCCTGATTTCTTCGATGCTGAGTCCGGTTGTTTGACTGATGGTTTCGTCATCTAGGCGATCGAGTAATTGACGTGCGATCGCCATTTTTTCTTCTTTCCGAGCTTCTCGCTCAGCTTTCATTATAACTCCTTGTTGATCGTAAATAAACATTTCTTGCCGTTCGAGTTCTTCCAGTTCATCAGGGTTTAAATTAACTTGATTTGCTATATCAAAGGCTTGATGAATCTCTGGAACAATCTCCATTGTTTGCGGGATTTGTGTCAGCGTATTAGCATATTTCATGAAATAAATCCATTTATCGGCTATGGTTTCTAGCTGTGACAATTCTTT
Organism: Chroococcales cyanobacterium; assembly: GCA_038260455.1. Classification (GTDB taxonomy): domain Bacteria; phylum Cyanobacteriota; class Cyanobacteriia; order Cyanobacteriales; family Microcoleaceae; genus Microcoleus. The sequence goes on from JBBSNU010000652.1 coordinate 580, forward strand.
GGTAAATTTCGGGAGTTCTATGAAGACTAGCTCCATGTTGTTATCGGGATATTTAAGATTAGTCGTTTCTTCTTTGTAAACAAATCGAGAAATTAGCCGATCGCTATTTTCAAACATCTCGAAATCAGTCAATGTCAGTGCAATCACAGGTTTCAGCATTCGGTAGCCTTGTCCTTTCTGTAATTGAGAGGCATAGGTTTTTGCAGCGTTGTACAAAACTCTCTTGCCGAAAGACTCTACGTTTAATACCTGCATTTCAATAATGACTAGAGTATCATCGGCGAGTCGGGCTTTCACATCTAAGTAAGTATCTTTTAACCCTGTGATTTTGGGGGGTAAATTAGGATTAATAATTTCTAAGTCTTCTATGGTAGGATTGCCATCGTAAATCATGGCGTTGAGAAAGCTGATGAGTATGCCTTTGCTATCTAGGGAACCAAAGATTTTTTTGAAGGCGTAGTCGGTTTTGGGGTTGATGAATGTCATGGTTGGAACCGGGAATAACGATCGCTATCTCGATTTTATCATCAGGGTGTGGAACTTGATGTGCATCGCACTTAAGTTTTGTTCGTAAGGGCGATCGACCAAAACGATCGCACGAATGCGATCGACTACAGCGGATCAATTGTTACTAATCCACCTTCTGTGAACTGCATTACAAGTTCATAGTCATCGAGCAAAGCAGTTCCTAACAAAGGTCGTCGTCCCGCAGCTAGTACGCGCACCTCGCGTTCTTCTCCATTCCATAGAATAACAGCTTCATGCACTGGTAGAATAACTTCGCTATTGTCTGCCAGATTGGCGGGTAGATCGTATTGGAAAGGCAGGCCCAATACTTCAACAGCTTCGGGCGGCAAGCAAAGGTAATCTGTGAAACCAGTATCTATAACAAACTCAATAGATATATCTGGTCGATTGGAAAGACGAAATATTACGTTAACTGTTGCGTGTCCGTCATTGACGATACCGGAAATCATTGGCCAATACGCTCCATCACACCACCTAAAGAAGCAGCAACATTGTACCCAATCCGAATGCCGAATAGTCGAGCATTGGGATGCTTTTTTCGCAAATAACGTGCTGATTCTAAGCCTGTTTTGTCAATTCCGTATTCGCCTGTCTCTACATCAATAATGACCATTTTACCGTAATTTGTCTCTATCTCTACCAGAGGACGAATACGGTCTTCATACAGTTTTTTTGCACGGTGTGCAACTTCTGAGCGACTTAAAAGGATTGTTTGCACAGGCTGGCTCCCGATCGTTACTTTGGTTTTTGGAGGTTTTCTCGATCGTATCCCATTTTCGGCTGTGATAGGCGATCGCGACTCAAGCTTAACTCAAGTAGAGGTTGCGACGCGACATGAGAAGATTCTGAGCTATCCTGATGTTGAAACGATTTGGTAGTTGCGGGCGATCGCACTTAGTTTTTGTTCGTAAGGGCGATCGCCCAAAACTATCGAATCTCGAATTACAATGGGTAAAGAAGTCTAGCAAGGAAAATGCCAGATTATGACTGTCCGAGAAGAACTAATCCGCGAGATTGAGCAAACATCAGATGATGTACTTGAGGTGCTATTGAGTTTTTTGCGTCAGAGGCGCTTGTCGAACTCGGAGCCTTTGTTGCCGATCGAGTCTGCTGAGATTTCGAGTGCTGAATTGACAGTACAAAAGCATTATCCTCTGCGCGGGCTGCCGCTGGTGATTGCTGATGATTTTGATGCGCCTTTGATTCTGAGTGATGAGCGAGTAGGTGGATATTAACGTTTTGGCTCAATATCGAACTCAAGCCGAGAACGATAAAAGTGAACATCAAATTCTAAGAAGAAATTTGTCTGTCCCAGAATCAATGATACGGTGTCACTTTTGGCCCAAGCAAATACTAATCTTACCGGAGCAAACTCCGCTATTTCAGCCATGAAAAATACTGGCATCGCTGGTTGATTACCAATGTTACCTGCCAGTCGAATGATGGCTTTGCTGTCATCCCAAACCAAGCCAAGCTGAATTCCTATTTGGTAAGGCAATACATTCACGGTTGCACCGCTGTCTACTAACCCAACAACTTCGACTCTCTGGTTATTGTGGCGCAGAATCAAGGGAATGCGCGGTAGGCTGTCAAACTCATCTTGAGAGGGGTCATTGGTAGAGTATTGGAATCGCATAATACTCAGTTTTCGTTGTGTTTAGCCAGATTCATTGCCTGCATCAAAGCTGCACCAGCACCAAAAGTATCGTAGGGGGTTGGTAGGTAGTAAATCTTGTAAGGTTCCAAAGGAAAAATATCCTCACTGATATCTTCTTCCGCCATGAGAATGCGGATTAACTCTCGTTTGTCGATCGCAGACAGTTGTCTAATGGTAGGGAGTAATTCTGTTAGTGTCATCGGTTGTTTTCCTACGATGCGTCTATGTTAACGGTAGCAGGTCAACGCAGTAATTGCAACTTCCAGGGGAGTTTGACACAAATTGGGGCGATCGCACTTAGTTTTGTTCGTAAGGGCGATCG
>JBBSNU010000653.1:0-3086 GCA_038260455.1 Chroococcales cyanobacterium
GCTGCGGGGCGCTCACTTGCGATCGATTCTGGCACGGCAGTTTGCTGAACCACTCGCTAGGGCGATCGGGATTAATGGTATGCCTAAAAATATCGCCACGACAGCAGAAGTGCCTTTGATTTTTGTTAAAAATTAGGGGGATTAATAACTAAATTGGCTAATTTTAACTCTCTACTCTAACTTCAAAACTGGGAAAATTGGAAAATTGGAAAATTGGCACTCAAAACTGAAGGCTAAATATTCAAAAATTTTCTTTTTTTCAATGTACTGGATTTATTGCATAAATCTTTGATTGAGAGGTAAACCGCTGATAGAAAGCAGATCGACGCAGATCCACCCAGATAATTTCAAGAGGATTTGCGGTTCGTGCAAGAAGTCTACTATTTTGAGGAGAAATTGATGGCAAAACAAGTAAGGGCAATTGATTCGATCGAACAGATTAATCTGATTCAGACAATGGCACAATCTGCAAATCTTGGTATTTTAGTTATCGACCGCAAACGGCATCTGGGCTGGGTTAGTGAATTGAGGCTGGTAGTAGCAGGAGGTGTGCAATGAGAAATCCGGTTAAACTAATGGACGGGCGCAAAATTGCTCATTTTTTCGATTTGCTGCGGGAGTTGGTCAGTCGCGAGCTCAAATTGCTTTACAAGCGATCGACTCTGGGGATTGCTTGGACTTTGATCAATCCGCTGTTGCAGTTGGCTGTTTTTTCCTTTGTATTTCGATCGGTAATTCCGATGAATATTCCGAAGTTTTCTTCCTTTGCTTTCAGCGGTTTGTTAGTCTGGAGTTGGTCTCAAACCGCATTATTTCAAGCAACGGGATTGATTACCAACAATAAAGCGCTAATCAGACAGCCGAATTTCCCCACGGCAATTTTGCCGATAGTCACGACAATGACGGGACTAATTCACTTTATGTTAGCTTTGCCGGTGTTAATTCTCTTTCTGGCAATTGATGGCGTTCAGCCGAGTTTAGTGCTGTTGGTGTTGCCGTTGCTGATGCTTATTCAGTTTATTTTGACAGTCAGTTTGGCTTATCCCCTCGCCGCTTTGAATGTCACTTTCCGCGATACTCAGTACACTTTGGGCGTAGTTTTGCAGATGGTTTTTTACCTTACTCCGATTTTCTACGACATCAGTAGCGTCCCGAAACAGTTTCAGCCTTTTTATCAGTTAAATCCAATGGTGCCGCTGCTGGGAGCTTACCGCGCCATACTGCTAAAAGGTACGCAGCCGGATTGGCTGGCGCTGTTAATTGTTAGTTTGGTTGTGGCTGCTCTTTTGCCGATCGGACTGGGAATTTTTAGAAAGCAAAGCACTACTTTTGTGGAGGAATTGTAAATGCGTCAAGCTATTGTTGTCAAGGGTTTGGGGAAACGTTTCAACCGCTATTCTGCCGATCGACCTTATACGATTATGGCGGCCGCTTTGTCTGGTTTGAAGAACCTGAAACCGCAGGCTAGTTTTTGGGCGCTACGGGATATTAATTTCACTGTTGCTCCGGGGGAAATGCTGGGAATTCTTGGCAAAAATGGCGCGGGAAAATCGACGCTGCTGCAACTTGTCGGCGGGATTGGCCACGCGGAAGAAGGAACCATTGAAATTAATGGCAGAATTGGCGGTTTGTTGGATTTGGGTGCGGGTTTTCACTCGGATTTAACTGGCAGAGAAAATGTGTTTGTGGGTGCGGTGGTAGCCGGTTTGACTCGCCGGGAAACGGCGCGCAGGTTTGATGATATTGTTGCATTTGCCGAATTGCAAAAGTTTATTGATAACCCGATGCGGACTTACAGTACGGGGATGCAAATGCGGCTGGCTTTTTCTGTGGCGGTGCACACCGATCCAGATGTGCTGTTAGTTGATGAACATTTGTCGGTTGGTGATGTGGCTTTTCAAGCTAAATGTTTGAACAGAATCACGGAGTTTAAGAATCAAGGATGTGCGATTGTTTTGATTTCTCACAACGCAACGCAAATTGAGAAAATGTGCGATCGGGCTTTGTGGCTGAAAGCAGGTCAAATCGTGGCTTACGGGGAGACGGAAGTGATAGTCGGTCAGTATTTGTCGTCCATGCGATCGGAAAGTCAAAAGCCAGCTCCCATGCGTCCTCCTGAATTTACAAGTAAGGGTTCGCAACAGCGAATTAATGATAATCGCTTCGGTTCTTTGGAAGTAGAAATTACTGAGGTAAAAGTGTTGCCTGCTGAGGAAATAAATAGCGGCGATCCTATTACTATAGAAATTAGTTACACGGCTCCCCAATCGATTGATGCTGCTATTTTTGGGGTGACAATCAGTCGGGAAGACGGTCAAATTTGTTTTGAGACTAATACTAATCAAATGGGGCGGTTGATTCCGCTGGCTGCAGGTAAAGGCACAATCCGGCTGCACGCAGACAGGCTGGATTTAGGAAACGGTCAATATTACGTCAATGCAGGGGTTTACGAGAAGAGTTTGGCCTATGCTTACGACTATCACTGGCACCTTTATCCGCTGTACGTGCGATCGACTGTACACCAAAAAACCATTCTCTGTCCGCCCTACCACTGGGAATTTGACGGCAAAATGCAGGAGCTGAATTTGCCCAAAACAGCCGATTCAGTTCACGAGTTAAATAAAAATAATCCAGAGGATGCCCAGATTTCGACTCAGTTGAAAAACCAGCAATCACCTAATTTTTTAATTATTGGCGCTCAAAAGTGCGGTACAAAAGCTTTGGGCGGTTATCTAGAAAATCACTGGCAAATTATTACAGAAGGTGCTAAGAAGATTCAGTTTTTTGATTTGAATTTTGAGCGGGGCGTTGATTGGTACAGCAAGCAGTTGACTCGCAGCGTAGCTGGTGAAAAGGTGTTGCTGTGGGAGGTGAATGGTTACTATATTTATCATCCGTTGGTGGCCGAACGGGTTTACAAGTGTTTCCCGGATGTTAAGCTGATTGTAATGCTGCGAAACCCGGTAAAACGAGCGTGGATGCACTATCATTTAGAAGTGGCGCTCGGCTGTGAAAAGCTGGATTTTGAAAAGGCGATCGCCTCTGAGGGCGATCGGCTAAAAGGTGAAATTGAAAAAATCAAAGCC
>JBBSNU010000654.1:0-3085 GCA_038260455.1 Chroococcales cyanobacterium
AATCGGTATTGGCAAATGAGTAGAGTAATTCTGACATTTTGCACAAATGTCAGTAACAGTCAAGATGGCTGTTCCACAAAAAAATCATTTGGGGTGTAATATCATGTGAGATCGATTGACTGCAATAAGTAAGGTTCGTAGGGAGCATCTCAGTTTTGCATTTATAGTGCGAGCGTCCCCGCGCGCGATTTGTAGAATACGCGAGCGGGGACGCTCGCACGATAATAAAAAAAGCTTTTTGCAAAACTGAGATGCTCCCGGTTCGTAGTCCGCTCTTGCGTTGCGGACTTTAGTCCGCACTACAAACTAATCTTAAATCGGTCAATCTACCCAACATGATCTAACAGGTTAGAAAGCCTGTTACACCATAAATTAATGTTCTTTTGGGGCGGCAGCAGTCCGCACCTCAACTGCTTTTAGTATTGGAGAATGGTGTTGATAAAACTCAGAAACCTGTTTATATCACCCAGGCTTTCAGGTTTTATCTCATAGCGCAATCATAAAAATTAGTTAGCCCATTTGGGCGGTTTTTTTTATTGGAGTCTGTGGCCCGAGGAACGCCTAACCTTTGCAAGCAGCGCCCTCGAAGTTATCAAAGCTGGTGCTTGAGTAACTATTGTTTAAATAAATTTGATGCAGCTAAGTAAAGAAATTTTCACCCCCACCGGGTAGTTGATTTTTACTTTTGCTCTATCTTACAACAAATCCTGTTTCAAGAATTTGTTGCTGCTTCTTTTAACTCACCCGATCGGGCGAGGGGAACAGTTGAAGTTCTTAAAAAGTTCCCTAATTCAACTATAACCGCTCAGGTTTTTTTTGGCAAGTTCGATCTGAGGGGAGTTTTGTTAGTATTAACCCGAGGCTGGGTTCGACGGCAGAAGCACCGCGCTTTGAAGCGGTCGTAAGTATAGTTTTGATAACTTTTTGCCAGACTTGAAGATTTAATTTTATCCAAACGTTAAACTGACGTTAAACTGCTTTCTGGAATTTGTGTGAGGTAAATATGCTTGACAACCTCGATTTAGATATTTCGCTGGATAAAGAAACCTATGATGCCAAAATCGAAGTTTTAATGCAGCAGTTGCGATCGCTCCAACAAACCTGCTGGGAAAAAAAAATGCCCGTAATCATCGTACTCGAAGGTTGGGCCGCTGCGGGCAAAGGCGCACTCGTCAAAAAAATGGTGGGTTACATGGACCCGCGCGGGTTTACCGTTCACCCGATTTGGCCGCCGTCAGAGGCAGAAATGGACTATCCTTTTCTGTGGCGGTTTTGGCAGAAACTCCCAGCCTGCGGTCGGATTGGCTTTTTTTATCACAGTTGGTACACTCATGTTTTAGAAGACCGGTTGTTCGAGAGAGTCTCCGAGGCCGAAGTACCGACAATCATCAGACAAATCAACGCCTTCGAGCGAATGATGGTAAACGACGGCGCGGCAATTGCCAAATTTTGGATTCACCTGAGCAAAAAAGAACTCAAACATCGGCTCAAAAAACTAGAAGACGATACCTTACAAGCTTGGCGAGTGCGGCCGGAAGATTGGAAACAAGCCAAAAACTACCAAGAATACACAACTTTGGCCGAAGAAATGATAACTCAAACCGGCACGGGCCCGGCACCTTGGACGCTAGTAGAAGGCGACTGTAAGCGGTGGGCGAGAGTCAAAGTTTTAACGCAAATGGCAGCCAAAATTACAGAAGCCCTAGACAGACTCCCCACACAATCTGCACCCGTTCCACTGCCGCCTCAAGAAAGGTTGCAACCCACCGAACCAGACTTGCTCGCCCAAGTAGACTTAACTCTATCCTTGTCGCCAGACGAATACAAACACGAACTTCGCGAAGCACAAACCAGTTTTGGCAAACTGCAACAAAGCATCCACGAAAAGGAAATCCCCGTGTTAGTGCTGTTTGAAGGTTGGGATGCGGCCGGTAAAGGAGGAGCGATCAAACGTTTGACGGACATCCTAGACCCCCGCAGTTACACCGTCAATGCCTTTGGTGCGCCGACTGACGAAGAAAAAGCTCACCACTACCTCTGGCGGTTCTGGCGGGAGTTGCCGACTGCTGGTAAAATCAGCATTTGCGATCGCAGTTGGTATGGTAGAGTGCTCGTCGAGCGAGTCGAAGGATTTGCCACCGAACTCGAATGGCGTCGAGCTTACCAGGAAATCAACGAATTTGAGGAGCAACTCACCAGTTTCGGTTGTGTTTTAGTTAAATTCTGGCTGCACATCAGTCCCGACGAGCAACTAAAGCGGTTTACAGACCGACAAAACAATCCATTTAAACAATACAAACTCACTCCAGAAGATTGGCGGAATCGAGAAAAGTGGAATTATTATGAAGTGGCGGTAAATCAAATGATTCAGCGCACCAGCACGCCGACAGCTCCCTGGACGCTAATTGCGGCCGATAACAAGTATTATGCTCGTGTTAAAGTAATTCAAACGGTAACGCAGGCAATTCAGAATCAACTGAAACGCCGATAAATTGGGATTGGTAAATGGGTAACAGATAATGGGAAAATAGCAGGCAGCAGAAAGCAGGCTGGAATTGCCAATTTCACAGGCTGCTGGCTCGCTCCATTACCAATTACCAATCAACCATTACCAATTATCAATTACCAATTAACTCTCAGCAATCTGTAACCCGCCCCAAAACGGGTACCGTGTCCCGACTATCTTGTTTGGAGATCCTAACATTTTAGATCGAAGTGCCAGCTCCCAGATGAATCTGTGGAGTCAATCTAAAATCTAAAATTATTCAATTCTTCAATCGATTGACTGGAAGTAGCGGGCTTGCAGCCTGCAACCAATAGTTGATAGCTGACGGGAATCGAGCCTTTCTGAGAAATGCGATCGGACTGCGTTATTGGCTGGCGAAAATTAAAAACCACCGATACCAGTATTTGCTCCCGCAGCTAAATGCGCGATCGTTTCCAGACTTCCGTACTAATTTATGAAGACACAGAATATTGCAAGATGCCAGAACTTTTAGCTCGCATTCTATTTCTATTCCTCCTCTTCTCACTGATCAAATCGTGGTGGGATCAATCAGGAGGCAAAGACAATCCGTTAATAGAC
>JBBSNU010000655.1:0-3081 GCA_038260455.1 Chroococcales cyanobacterium
AAATTGATATGACTATCGATCGACCAGAATGGCAGCGATTGCAAAAAGCTCTTTCAATAGAAGCAGATCGCGGATTTAACGACCTCCAGGGCAGTCAATACCGCTTCAGCGAGTTTCTCGGCTTGAGCTTGAGACAGCTTGCCGGTGCTGTAGCAGGTTCTTCGCGCGATCGCGCCAGACAACTAGCTGTGGAATTTGACATCTACCCGCAGAAGGATCTCGAAGCGCGTCAGCATTCGATCGCCATTACGGTAACTTTTCTCAGACAAATGGAGCAAGTTTGGGAAGAACAAACGACACAAGTCAGACCCGCAAACACCCCCGATTCAGTCGCCCCAGCCGTTTCCGTTCCCCGAACTGCAGCGCCCAATACCGCACCCCCACCACCAAGCTTGACTCTAGACCAACCGTTAACGCGCGTCACAGGCATAGGCCCCGCCAACGGCAACCGCTTAGCAAAACTGGGTTTAGACACCGTATACGACTTGCTTTACTACTATCCCCGCAACCACATAGACTATGCAAAGCAAGTACGAATTCGCGAGTTAGTAGCGGGGGAAACAGTCACTTTAATCGCCGAAGTAAAGCGATGCAATTGCTTTTCTAGCCCGAAAAATAAGAAGTTAACGATATTAGAAGTAATTTTAAAAGACAGCACCGGAGAAATTAAAATTAGTCGCTTTTTTGCCGGGCCTCGCTACAGCAATCGCGGCTGGCAAGAATTCAAAAAGCGCGAATATTGTACTGGTGCGGTACTCGCTGCTTCGGGGTTGGTGAAACAGGGTAAATATGGGATTACTTTAGAAAATCCTGAGTTAGAAGTATTAGACGACTCCGGCGGTGCGATCGAATCTATGAAAGTCGGCCGCCTGATACCTGTTTATCCGCTGACTGAAGGGGTAGATGCGGGTTCGGTGAGGCGATCGATCTTAGCTGCAATGCCGGCCGCGAAACTGTTGCCGGAATCACTACCCGACGATTTGCGCGATCGTTACAGCTTAATGGGTTTAGCCGATGCCGTGACTAATATTCACTTTCCGCTCGATCGCGATTGCTTGTCCGCCGCCCGCCGCCGCTTAGTTTTTGACGAATTTTTCTACCTGCAATTAGGACTTTTGAAGCGCCGCCAAACCCAAAGAAAAGCCCAAGCTAGCGCAGTCATCCTTCCTAGTGGCAAATTGATCGAACATTTCTATGAAATCTTGCCTTTTGCCTTGACAAATGCTCAACAAAGAGTAATTAACGACATCCTCAACGATTTAGCTTCGTCGCAACCGATGAACAGATTAGTACAAGGCGATGTCGGCGCGGGTAAAACCGTAGTCGCCGTAGTCGCAATGCTAGCAGCCATTCAATCCGGCTATCAAGCAGCTTTAATGGCACCGACAGAAGTTTTAGCAGAACAGCATTACCGCAAATTAGTAGGTTGGTTTAATTTGATGCACTTGTCTGTCGAACTGTTAACTGGTTCGACAAAAGTAGCAAAGCGGCGAGAAATTCACAGCCAGTTAGAAACTGGAGAATTGCCTGTTTTAGTCGGAACTCACGCCCTGATTCAAGATACAGTAAATTTCCATAAATTGGGTTTGGCGGTAATTGACGAACAGCACAGATTTGGCGTGCACCAGCGCGCTAAATTGCAGCAAAAAGGCGAATCTCCTCACGTTTTGACGATGACGGCAACTCCCATTCCCCGGACTCTGGCGCTGACGCTGCACGGCGATTTAGACGTGAGTCAAATTGATGAACTTCCCCCCGGTCGGCAGGCGATTCAAACGACGGTTCTGTCGGCAAAAGAACGCCTCCAAGCTTACGATTTGATTCGCCGGGAAGTGGCGAGCGGGCGTCAAGTTTATGTGGTGCTACCTCTGGTGGAGGAGTCGGAAAAGTTGGATGTGCGATCGGCAATTGAGGAAAAAGATAAACTTGAAAAAAGTGTATTTCCTGAATTTAAGGTGGGTTTGCTCCACGGTAGGATGAGCAGCGCTGACAAAGATCAGGCAATTACTAAGTTCCGGGACAAAGAAACTGATATTCTAGTATCTACAACTGTGGTAGAAGTGGGAGTAGACGTGCCGAATGCCACGGTAATGCTGATTGAAAATTCCGAGCGTTTTGGACTGTCGCAATTGCACCAGTTGCGGGGTCGTGTCGGTCGGGGCAGCAACCGTTCTTATTGTTTGTTAATGCCCGGTTCCAAGACGGCGGAAGCTATGCAGAGAATGAAGGTTTTAGAACAATCTCAAGATGGCTTTTTTATTGCGGAAATGGATATGAGATTGCGCGGGCCCGGTCAGGTTTTGGGAACTAGACAGTCTGGTTTGCCGGATTTTGCTTTGGCTAGTTTGGTGGAGGATCAGGAAGTTTTGGAGTTGGCGAGGCTGGCGGCTCAAATGGTAATTGAGAATGATGAAAGTTTGAATAAGTGGCCGGTGGTGCGGGATGAATTGGAGCGCAGATATCAGCGGATGATGAGTGGCTCGATTTTAACTTAGATAGTTGGGGACGCAGCAATTTGGTTTCTACAGGAAAGAATATCGGGAGCATCTCAGTTTTGCAAAAAGCGTTTTTTTATTATTATAGTGCGAGCGTCCTCGCTCGCTCCTGCGTACAATACGCGAGCTCTTAAGCTCGCACTATAAATGCAAAACTGAGATGCTCCCAGAATATCTTGAAACGCGATCGACCAAATTAGAAAAATCGGCTCTTCTGTACTTATTTTACTAAAATGTTAGTGAAATTTTCATAAACAAAGTTTTGCAGGCATAAATGATGGGCGTTGTTGAGTTAGATTATCAGAAAATTGGGTTGAAAACCCTGTCCTTATAGGACGGCTTTTTGCCATTGTTAAGTAAAATAAAAAATCCATCTTCACAAATGAATATGGTAGAATAAACACATCAGACAAGATTTAAAAACCTACCCCCGGACTGGGGGAAAGTGGCTCTTCTGGGTTTGCGGTGTAGAGTGTATAATGTAGGAACTTTATGCTAGAGCGTCGCTCATGGATTTTCATCTTGACGGATTACTCAATTTGCCAGGCATTACGATTGAAAGATGTATTAAAAATGATAGAAAAAC
>JBBSNU010000656.1:0-3072 GCA_038260455.1 Chroococcales cyanobacterium
GAACCGAGTTGCAGCATTTTGTGCGGAAATACTAAGTAAGCGTGGTAGTCGTCGCTGGTATTAAATCCGTCAGCATAGACCATGTTTGCAAAGTTTAGTCTCCCTGTATAAAGCCATCCGGCGTATTGAATTAAAATCAGTAGACTAACTATGGCAATGCCTGATAAGATGATTTTATCTTGGCGATTTTCTTGAAAGATCTGCCAGATATGGCTAATAATTAATTGTCTGTGATTTACTAAGTCTACTAGACAGTAAATGAGTCCTAAACCTAAAAACAATAAAATTGTGGTTGGGGAAATAAGCCACGCTGCATTTAAAATTCCGCCAATGAAAACGCTAAAAGCTAGACCCCAAGCGGCTCTTTGTCCCCAGTCAATTCGCAGGTCGGGAAACAGGATGTGGTTGAGGGCTTTTCCCCAACCGATGAGGGAGAGGAGCAGGCAAATACCGTAGCAAAATGAGATGAGGTATGACATCATTGCTGTAAAAATTTTATCTATTAATTAGTTAACTTTTGAGGCGATTAGTTGTCAAGTTTTTGCGTTTGGATAGGTAATTTTTGCAATTATACAACAGGGTTCTATTTTAGTCAATCTATTGTGAATTTTTCTCCTAATTAATGACAGTAATAAATGCAGTTAATGGTGGGGAAATTTATTGTTAAGTTAAAATTTTGGGAGGAAAGATCGATCGCCCGAGGAGAGCACCAAAAGGTCGATCGCCCCAACAGCACTATCCTCTGGCGTTCGATCGCGGGAAAAGCTAGCGGGGATCTGGCATTCTACTGATTTTTCTCGGATGCTGAGTCTGGCGGGCCAAAGCGATCGGGCAGGCGATAGTTAATCCGGGCGATCGCGCTTTGGGAAGATAAGGGCGATCGTACTTTGGAAAGAAATGGTCGATCGCGCTTTGGGAAGATAAGGGCGATCGCGCTTCCAGCCAAAATCAGTATATATTAGAGTTAGAGCTAAAAAATACCAGTAAAAAGTCTATGCCGACTTATAATGAGGTACTGAATCAAGTTCAACGCCTCGCCCTGTCTGACCAACTCCGATTATTAGAGGAATTGAGAAAGATCATTCATCAGGGGGTTGAAGTTGAAGGCGATGATGAGGTGGTTTCAGCCCAAGAGATAGCAGAAAGTCAAGCAGCATTGGCAGATTATTTCGCGGGGCGCGATCGGGGAATATCTTCAAAAGAACTTAAATTGAAGCTGCGTCAACCGGTGATTCCTCAGCCCAAGCGCAGTATTTTAGAATTGTCAGGTTTGGGTAAAGAAATTTGGAATGGGATTGATGCTGGAGAATATGTGAATCAGGAACGAGATTCATGGAATAGATAGCTCAGCGACATAACTCATAACTAGAAATTGTTATATAATAGCTTCAGATTCAAAAATGTCAACATAAAGCATAATGTCTACTTATAGCGAGGTACTGAGTCAGGCTCAAAGTCTCACTCTTGAAGAGCAACAGCAACTTTTAGAATTTTTGTCAGCATTGATTCGTCAGCGGGAAACAACCGAGACTCAGGATAGCACTCAAAGATTGCCCAGGAAAAATTTAAAGAGATGGCGCGGTTTTTTGCCGCAGCGTGTGGATGCTTTGGAATTCTAGTTGCAACTAAGAGAAGAAGGCTGAAATGCTAGAATATTAAGAACTAAAGAATCAATGAAAAACTATGAGTACCCAACGCTGGAATGATGAAATGTTAGACCGCTTGGCAGACAAAGTAGATGGTCTAGCCGATAGAATGGAGAGTCTGACCGACAGGGTAGAGAATATCGCTAGTATAGCGGAGAGTAATGCTCGCGTCATTCAAGCTTTAGCTAATGTGGCAGCAGAGGCAAGAGAAGAGCGGCAGCAGTTATTCCAAAGGATGGATCAACAGCAGGCTAATATTGACCGACAACAGGCGAATATTGAGGGTTTGAGAACTGAGACGGTGCGGATGCTTGATATCCTCTTAAATCAGCGCAATCAGGGAGATAGTCCAACTGCTTAATCAAGGGCGATCGTACTTTGGGAAGAAAAGGGCGATCGCACGAGCGAAATTTCCGACTATCTGGTATAATCAGGCTGGTAGCTCTAATAATTTTCAATAGCGATAAACTATGAAAACTCAAGAACTTCGCCAGAACCTTAAGCAATCGATAGATAGCTTATCTCCTGAACGGCTGCTCGTTGTGGCTGATTTTTTAGCTTATTTAGCAGAACGTGAAAGCAATGAAGCTACGGTGGAATTATTGAAAATTCCCGGTTTTCTAGAAGCATTTAATCAAACCCAAAAGGATGTAGCAGCAGGTAAGGTGACGACCGTTGAGCAACTCAAACGAAAATACTGATGAAAAGTTGCTATTATTTATTGATAATCCCAGATACTAGGAGATGAAGATGCAAGTCAAAGACATGACAGTTGAGCAACTGCGGGACTTAATTCGGCATACCGTTGAACAGTGTTTAGAAGAATATTTTGGCGATCCTGATGCAGGTTTAGAAGTTAAGGAAGAAGTCAGGCAAAAATTGTTGGAGTCAATCAAGCGCAAACAAGCAGGAGAAAGTAGCATCGCACCTGGGGAAGTTTATCGAAAAATTGGCATGAAATCGTAATGAGCTATTCGGTTGAGTTGACAGCAGAAGCTCAGGTTAACCAAGAAAGATTGACTCAGGCTGTGCGGGAGCGTATAGCCAATAAAATCAATTGGTTGGCTGAAAATTTTGAACAGATTACTCCTATGCCTTTGTCCGCTAATCTGGCAGGTTTCTTTAAGTTAAGAGTGGGTGATTATCGCGTAATTTATACTTTTGATGAGGAGTTAAGGGTTATTAGTATTCACCAGATTGGACACCGGAGAGAAATTTATGATTAAGTTAAGGGCGATCGCGCTTTGGGAAGAAAAGGGCGATCGCACTTCCCGACTGCTTAACTTCGATCGTGATTGTAAACCAGCCAAACAGCGTGAATCATGCCGGGAATCCAGGTAAAAACGAGTGTGAGCACCAGGTTTATCCAAAAATGAATGCCAAGCCCAACCGTCAAAAATACGCCCAGCGGAGGAAACAAAATCGC
>JBBSNU010000657.1:0-3046 GCA_038260455.1 Chroococcales cyanobacterium
GAGCCCCGACAAACCATTTCCCCCGGACTCAAAATCAACTCCTCAATCTCAACTTCCGGCCCGAAATCAATTTTAAAACCATTGAAATCACTGCTCTTTAATTCTCGATCGATTTCTATTTCTGGTGATTCAAACATCAATTCGCGACCGCTGACAATCCGCAAACCAGTCCGCAATACCAAAGGAATTTGGCTACCGCCAGCGCGCAAAATTGTCGCCGAAAGCGTCAACTTCCCCGCCTCAATTGCAATCTGCGAATTTTGCAACTTCAGCGACTTTTCCGCATCTGTCAGAGGCAGCAAGGGCAGCAAAAATTCGCTCAAAGCATCAGCCAGCAAAGGCGCTTTCAGCGACGCATTCAAATCCGCTTGAGCGAGCCTCAAAACGCCCGTGACGGGAACGGATTCGAGCAGGCGCAGGGGCTTGCCTTTGAGAGCTTGACCGAGGTTGATGCGAATGCCACAGCCTTCTATGGCAACTTCAGTTAGGTGTAATCCTTTATACACAGCACCGCTGGCGGTCGCCGTTACTTTGGGGATCGCACCGCTGAAGATTTGTCGATCGCTCCCCTCAATTTTCACCTTCAACTCGTCAACGTGCTGAACTTGCGATCGCAGCCACAACTGCACCGCCGGAGACAGCACCGAGCTCGCGATCCGGCTGCCTCTACCAGGCGGCGGCCCCCCGTGTCCCTCGGCGAGATTAGCAGTCCCATCAGAGCTAGCAGCGCCAGCTCTATAGTCAAATTGAAGAGAGTTGCGATCGACAGTCATAAACAATTTAAAAATATAAACCTTAATATTCAAGCACAAAAATTTAACTGGGACTCGCATCGAGCCTCACAAACCCAGTTTGTGCGATCCCCAGGCAAATTTGGCGATCGAGCGTATAAATTTAACCTGGTGTACGGGATTTATGGTAGTGTTGGTTATGGTCTGGTCAGACCCACACCTATCAAATTAACAGCAAACTAACGGCGGGGGATAGCCTGCCACGAGTCTTTTTCTCGTAGTTTTTGCACAAAAACATTCAGGGTTATGCCATCAGGACAATCTACACCGGGCGCAACGCCCTGTAAGGATTGCCCACCATAAAAATTTATTCCCCACTAGGAATTAAACATTGGTAGTAAGGTTAAATCCATTAACCCTATTGTATTTCCTCCCCCAACGTTCCTGCGTTGGCGGTTCCCACACTCCCGTCATGTCTGATGAAAGGCTGCAAAAAATTCTAGCCCAGTGGGGCATTGCCTCTCGCCGTCTCGCAGAACAGATGATTGTCGCTGGACGAGTCCGAGTTAATGGCAATATTGTTCGCTTAGGACAAAAAGCGAATCCCGATCACGATCTGATCGAAGTCGATGGAGTCCCGGTGAAACCAACGGATCGACCCGCTTGTGTCTATCTGTTGCTCAACAAACCAGCAGGCGTAGTTTCTACTTGCCGCGATCCCAGAGCTCGATCGAAAGTTCTCGACTTGCTACCACCAAACCTGCGCTATGGTCAAGGCATCCACCCCGTAGGACGCTTAGATGCAGATTCCACCGGCGCTCTATTGCTCACCAATAATGGTAAGCTGACATTTTGTTTGACCCATCCGCGTCACTCGATCACCAAAACTTATCAGGTTTGGGTACGGGGCGATCCCCCGGAACCCATACTGCAAGCGTGGCGTCAGGGCATCATCCTGTCCGGCAGAAAGACTTTGCCCGCAAAAGTGAGAATTCTCGATCGCGCCGGAGACCAAACTCTGTTAGAAATCATTCTATCAGAAGGGAGAAACCGACAGATTCGGCGTATTGCCGAGCAGTTGGGATATCCCGTGGTACGCCTGCACCGCACAGCCATTGGCCCGATTCAATTGCAGCAGACCGGTTCGCCAATATTGCCACCGGGCTGCTACCGCCCCCTAGAAGATGCAGAAATTATTTTTTTATGGAATCTAGTCAACCTAACATCAATAAGCGTGCCAGCAAATCTCGAGGAGCACAGCATATGACAAAGAATTTATTGTTTTTATTCTTCAAAACAACTAAGCAGAAACTGCACCCCCAAGAGCCCGAACCACCTCAAAATAAGCTAGCGGAAATAGGAGCTAAACTCCGGGAGTGCCGCGAACAGCATTCAATTTCTTTGGACAAAGTAGCCGTGGTAACAATGATTCGCCGGAATCTGCTGCAAGCCATCGAGGAGGGTCAACTCGACCAACTCCCCGAACCGGTCTACACTCAAGGTTTGATCAAGCGCTACGCCGAAGCAATGGGTTTGGACTCAAATCAGTTTGCTGACTTTTTCCCGATCGAACCGCCAGCGCGATCGAGAACCAAGCTATCCTGGCAAGATGGGCCTCAGTTGCGCCCGATGCACCTCTACATCTTTTACACATTTCTAATTATCTGTTCAGTCAACGGCTTATCTCACTTGATGGGCAATTCTGCGACAGGCAAAAAAGATGCCACAGCCGAAGAACTAGCGATCGGGCAGCAAGAACAAGCTCATTTAACTGCCTCAGCATCGAGCGCTTCAAAAAAACAGAAATCCGATAGTTACGAGGCTGTCGAAGCAGCAAGAACCGGTCAAAATTCAAATAAGTCTAGCAACAAACCAGTGATGGTTAGTCTCACTTTTCAGGCAGATTCCTGGATGCAGATTCAAGTCGATGGCAAAACAGAATTTGAGGGAATTTTGCCGACCGGGACTGTGCGAACCTGGGAAGCCGATCGCAAATTGGTAGTTGTAGCTGGTAACGCCGGCGGGGTAATGATTGCTGTTAATAATGGACAACCCGAACTACTCGGAGCCCCTGGAGTCCCAAAAGAACTTGTTTTTAAAGCCGACGAACTCAAGCCTTCAGCCGAACCCAAAAATCAAGGTTAATCGGCAAAAGGTAATCGGAAATAGTTAATAGCTAGCCGTCGATAAGTTTTAACAAGAATGGGTGCATCTCAGTTTTGCATTTGTAGTGGGAGCGGGCGCCCCCCCGGGGGGTGGGTATGAAACCGCAGGGGGCGCGGCCCAGGGATAAAAAAAAAAAATATTTATAAGAA
>JBBSNU010000658.1:0-3037 GCA_038260455.1 Chroococcales cyanobacterium
ATATCTGTATCTTTCGGCGTGTAGTCCGGGGTGTAATACGTTAGTTTATAGTCTTGAACTCCGGCTTTATACCCAGCCTTTGATTGAGTTTGGGTTTGCGCGTAAGCCATATCTCGCTTCCTAGTATTCGCTTAATTTTTTTGCCCGATCGCAGGCTCTTAAAAATATATCAATAAATGGGTGCTCTTTAATTTTAATATTCTTTTAATCCTCATAAGTATTGTTTATTTTTCTTTATACTTAGATATGTTTTGTAACATATCTTATAAAATGCAAGCGGCGAAGGATGCAGGGGGAAAGGCTAGGGATCGCAGAGGGGGCGGGGAAGTTCGATCGCGCGAAAGATATTTGGCAGCGAGCCGAACAGCGGATTGATACGGTTTATGTAAAGAATTTAATACTTAAAAATCAGAATTGGGAATGGGTAATGGGTAATGGGGAATTGGGGATGGGAAATTAGTTATAAATACTTAAATTGATGGTTGGCAGTTAAAATCGATCTCAACTGCAATTAAGTATGCAGCAATCTAAAATTTAAAATCCCAAATCGAAAATCCCGTGGGGGCGAGAAACCCGGTTTCTATGAAAAATTTACGTTTATTAACGAGAAATATATAGCCTTTCTCAGAAAGATGAGGTACGCGAACGGGATCGGGCATAGGGCATAGGGCATAGGGCATAGGGCATAGGGCATACCTGACCACGCTTGAGAACCGCTATAGCAATAAACCAAGTTTCTGAGGTTGTAAAGCCCGATCGCCTCAACTCTCCCACAATCCAAAATCCAAAATCGCAAATCCAAAATCGCAAATCCCGTGGGTGGGCGAGAAACCGGGTTTCTACGAAAAATTGGTGCTTAACGAGAAATATAGCAAGAAACCCGGTTTCTGAGATTGCTGCGATCGCCTCAACTCTGCCACAATCCACAATCGAAAATCCAAAATCTAAAATCTAAAATCGACTGACTCTGAGAGGGCAAAGTCAAAAATCGACAGCATAGCACATAATATGGACAGAGACTGGTGCAGCAACCTGGTTTTTCAAACCAAAATCCGTCGTTACAGCAATTAAACTTCGCTTAAAACCGGGTTTCTGCGTTAGCTGCGCGTAAGTCTAATATGGATATCTAGCCCCATTTCTACTCTGGTTGTGCCTCACCCCCCTTCAAAAGCCGTCCACTGCATCAATCCAGATTGCCCAAGGCCTTACCCTCAGACTTGGGGCAACAATTTTTGTCAGAATTGCGGGACTCCGCTGCGGCTAAAAAATCGCTACGTTCCTTTAGAAGTTCTCGGTTCCGGGGGTTTTGCAGCCATATACACGGTTTGGGACACAGAAACTCAAACCGATCGCGTCCTGAAAGTGTTGCTCGAAACTGCCCCGAAAGCGCTGAAACTCTTCGAGCAAGAAGCTTGGGTTTTGGCACTTTTGCGGCACCCAGGTGTCCCGAGAGTCGAGCCGGACGGTTATTTTCACGTCAAAACTCAAAATTTTTCAGGCGCGGATAGAAATGTCACAGCGAGGCACTTGCCTTGTTTGGTCATGGAAAAGATTCACGGCAAAACTTTAGAAGCAATTCTCGAAGAACACTCTCAGGGGTGTCCGCAGGAATGGGTGTTTAGTTGGCTGAGTCAAGCTGTGGATATTTTAGAGGAGTTGCACAGGTGTCAGATTATTCATCGCGACATTAAACCGAGCAATTTGATGCTGCGAGACCCGGAATCGCCACAAGTTCTGCTGAGCAAGGGTTTGGGCGGACTGCAATTGGTGGCGATCGACTTTGGGGGAGTTAAACAGATGGGCGGTGGCGCACCGGTGGGGAAAGATTCTCCGAGCTCGACGCGGTTGATTTCGCCTGGGTACAGCCCGCCGGAACAAATTGTGGGCGGTGGTGTGGTGCCGGCGACGGATTTTTATGCTTTGGGGCGGACTTGCATTCATTTGCTGACGGGGAAGTATCCCGCTGAAATTGAAGATCCGATGACGGGGGAGTTACGGTGGCGACATATTGTGTCTGTAAGTCCGGCTTTTGCGAATTTGTTGGATGATATGGTGCGATCGAATGTGCAGGATCGTCCGGCTGCGGCTGGGGATGTTCGATCGCGCTTGCAGGAGATTTATGCTAGGAGTAATGGCAAAATTGCGACCGCCCCAATCGGTCAAGCTATTGTGGAATTCTGCCGGCAAGTGGTGGTGGCGGGGGCGCAAAAAACCGCAAGTTTGACGGTTTTGCTGTTCGGGGCGATCGCCCAAATCGTGGTAGCTTCTCTCGATACCGGCTGGGAAATGGTGCTCGGCGGGGTTGGTGGATGTGCCGGGGCGATCGGCGGTTTGGTTTTGAGCTCTGCGCCTGTAGGCCAGGAAATTGCCAGTTTTTTGAATGAAGGTTTGCACCAATTAATCAAGGACATGACTTTTACTGTGGGGCCGGAATTGCTGCTGTTTGCCTTTGCGGGTTGGGGAACTGCGATCGGTTTGACGGATGCGGGGAGTTTTCGCCAGCACAAACAGTATTGGCTGTCGGGATTGATGGGAGCTCAAGCCTATTTATTGGCTGGTTTGTGCTGGATGGAAGCAACAACTTCTAGCGGCGTGCAGGGGATTATTTTGGGGGCTTTTGCGATCGCCTCTATGACTGTAGGAATGGGTTTGCGTAGCCATCAATTAGTTCATGCTTTGGTGGTGGCTGTTTGTTCTACGGGAATTTTTCTGTTTTTGAATGCTTGGAATATTTTTCCTGGGAGTTTCTTTGCGATTTTGTCACAATCGTCTAATGCTAATTTCTGGCTGCAAGTTTGGGGTGCGATCGCATTTTTTGGTTTGTTGGGAAGTACGATCGGGCTTTGTTTGGGAGTGAGTCATTATTTAGTTGTGCCCGTGCTGAGGTGGTTGGGCTGGCGCTAATTAGGGCAAAAACGGTTCGCGCGTGCGAACCATTGGGGAGCATTTCAGTTTTGCAAAAAGCATTTTTTTTATGATAGTGCGAGCGTCCCCGCTCGCGAGTACAATACGCGAGCGGGGACGCTCGCACTATAAT
>JBBSNU010000659.1:0-3011 GCA_038260455.1 Chroococcales cyanobacterium
ATTTTCTCAGATGGAGGAAGTATGCGCTGTCGGCGGCTGCAAGCGCAACAACTGCTGTTGGGTGAAACGATTCAAACTTTGATACTGAAATAAATGAATAAAATATCTCATAAAATTCGATCGGCAGCGACTCAATTGAGTAAACTGTATAAACCATCACTAGCATTTGCTAAATCTGTATTAATTGCCAGCGCGGCAGTCACAATATCCTTAATGGGTGTCAGACAGCTAGGAATACTCGAACCGCTAGAATTAAGCGCTTACGACCAAATGCTGAGGTGGCGTCCCGACGAAAAGCCGGACTCGCGCTTGCTAGTTGTGGGGATTACTGAAGCAGACATTCAGAAACTGAAACAGTGGCCGATATCCGATCGCAAAATAGCTGAAATCTTACAAAAACTTGACAAAATGCAGCCGGCAGTCATCGGTTTAGATGTACTGCGAGACGTACCTTTAGGAGACGGGCGCGAGGAATTAACCAAAATTTTACAAAAAAGCGATCGAATTATCGGGGTATGTTTAGTCACCGACGGAAGCCCGGACAATCCCGGTTCTCCGCCACCGCCGGGAATACCAGAAAACCGGGTGGGATTTGCAGATTTCGGAATCGATCCCGGTGGCATACTGCGGAGGGCTTTATTATTTATGAAACCGCCGACAATTGAGGGCAACTCGACGGTAGAAAAACATCTTTGCAATGACAATTCTCAAGTTTTAGCTTCCTTCAACCTCCAGCTAGCACTCCGCTACTTGCAAAAACAAAAAATTTATCCTCAACTGGCACCAGATCAATCTTTATGGCTGGGAAAAACTCAATTTAAACAACTAGAAAGCAATGACGGAGGATACAGCAATGCCGATGCCAGGGGATATCAAATATTAATTAACTATCGTTCCCGACGGAATCTCGCCAACCAAGTCAGAATTACGGATGTTTTAGAAGGGAAAGTTGACCCTAATTTAGTTAAAGATAAAATAGTTTTGATCGGCTACACTACAGAAACTGTTAAAGATTTCTTTTATACTCCTTACAGCGGGCAACGGCAAAACAAGCAATTCATGCCGGGTATTGTGGCACACGGACAAGTAGTCAGCCAAATTTTGAGTGCTGTTTTAGACAACAAACCGATGTTTTGGTTTTGGCCGGAATGGGCAGAAATTGTGTGGATTGCGGGATGGTCAATTGTGGGAGGAACTGTGGCATCGCGGATGGCTCACCCAGCGAAGTTGGTGGTGACATTTGGATCGCTGCTGTCAGTGTCTGGTGCTTGTGGCTTTGGGATTTTTATGTTGGGAGGGTGGGTGCCGGTGGCAGCGCCAGCCTTAGCATTAATCCTAACTGGTGGTAGCATTGTATCGGCAGACAGATTTAATAAAGCTGGATACGGGAAAGTAATTAGCGATCGAGTAAAACAAGTATTCAAAATCGAAATTGACCAAGCTCAAAAAGAACAGCAGGTGGCAGAAATCACAGAATCTGATTTCTTTAAAGAATTGCAGCAAAAGAGAGAGAAACTGAGAGTTAGCAAAAAAGAAACCTCCGAACAAGCACCTTCCGGGCCCCAAGAAATAACAGCAGGTGTCGCAGAGCTTCCCCAAGCCGAAAGTGAGCCAGACGAATATTTAGCTCAGTTGCAGGAAAAAGCGAAACAGCAGAAGCAGCGCGCCACTGTTGCTAAAACTGTGACTGCATCGGAAAGCGGCTCAAAAACGGATGTGAACCATACCGACAACGGTGCTAGTTCAAGCGAAACCAAACCCGATGAGGAGTTCAACGATTTGCAAGCGAAGGCAAAACAGATGCGGCAGCGCCGGGCCGCAGAAAAGAAGATCAAAGAGGAAAAGATTGAGAGTTTAACAGACAAAGAAGATTTTGCCCAAAAGGAAGATTGACAGACTATTCGACGGCATCTGGAATTGCATCAAAATAATTGCTTCTCCCCGTTTCCACCTCTCATTAATTCCTTAGTTTATAGAATCTGATTGATGGCCGACTTAGGAATGATATCATGTCCGGTCGATTAGCATAACAAAAACGGTTCGTAGTGCGGAGGACGGTCCCCATTTTAAGAGCGGACGGTCGTCCGCACTACGAACGATATGACAATTAAATAACTGTCGATCGTTGCTCGTTACTGTCGAAGAGCCCGATCGTGCTGCTGGGGCGAAAAAGAGCCTCTCTTTACATCGCCGCTTTGGGAAACAGAAGAGTATGGCAGATGTTTAAGTTATTAAATTTTCGTTGCTTAGCAGCAACCTCAGTTCATCTCATATCCGGTCGATTACCATAACAAAAACGGTTCGTAGTGCGGACTTCAGTCCGCTCTTAAGTTACGGACTAAAGTCCGTACTACGAACTATACGAACTAATTTTACTATGGTTAGTCGAGCGGACACGAGATCGCACGATTTGTATAGGAAATAAATCATTAATCTGTTGGGAGCATCTCAGTTTTGCATTTATAGTGCGAGCGTCCCCGCTCGCGAGTACAATAGGCGAGCGTGGACGCTCGCACTATCAGAAAAAAAATGCTTTTTGCAAAACTGAGATGCTCCCAATCTGTTTATATAGAAGTATAAAATAATAAAGAATTTCAATGTCAATAAATGACTAGACTTAAATAGATAATTGTTAAATCTTTGCAATAGGCAGATCATGTCCAAAATCATCTCTGTTCACTCTTACCGGGGCGGCACTGGCAAATCGAACACCACTGCAAACCTGGCCTCTATTATCGCTCGCGACGGAAATCGGGTCGGCATTGTAGACACAGATATTCAATCGCCTGGGATTCACGTGCTGTTCGGTTTCAGCGAGAGCAACATGGATCGCTCCCTGAACGATTACCTGTGGGGCCGATGTCCGATCGCCGAAACGGCCTACAATGTAAGTTCGCTGCTGCCAAAATTAGCCAACAACGGCAACCTCTTCCTCGTTCCTTCGAGCATTAAAGCAGGGGAGATAGCGCGAGTTTTGCGCGAAGGCTACGACGTGGGACTGCTTACCGACG
>JBBSNU010000660.1:0-3003 GCA_038260455.1 Chroococcales cyanobacterium
ATCCGTGTGTAAGTTCTACCGATGTAACTGTTGCCATCCCTCGTTTCGGACACCACGACATCACCACCGCCACCCAAACCGCGAGTATTTTGTAGCATCGCGATGCCTGAAAATTTGTCGTAGATTTAATTGTGGAACGTGCCGAAACAAGATTTTAGTTAAGAAACAAACATTAACCGCCCCAACTTGTCAGAACCTTGATTTCTACTTCGCAAGGAATGGGCGATAAAAACTTGTCGCCGGCTGACACCATACAACTCTGAAGTAAACTTTTTACTTGCTCAATTTCAGCAATTGGACACTCTAACAAAATTTCATCATGGACGACACAAATAAGTTGAGCTCCTGTTCGTCTCAAAGGTGCAAAAAGCTTCGCTAATGCTAATTTAGTAATGTCAGCACTCAGTCCTTGAATTGGGTGATTCAGCATTTCATTGAGCAGCGGTTTAGATTCTTTAGACCAAAGTCGCCGTCTGCCCGCCAAAGTGCGGCTTTCTCTAATCCCTTTCTGCCACTGTTGGCGAATGGCTGCATGAAACTGTTTAATGCCTGAATAGGAGTTAAAAAACTTTTTGCGAAACAGCGAGGCTTTTTCCAGAGTTAAAATTACGCCATATTCAGACTGAGCCAGGTTCTTGAATTTGTTGACTCCCATGCCGTAAATTAAACCAAAATTAATGATTTTGCCGAGCTGTCTCTCATCAGATGTGATGTCAATCAATGGTTTGTCAAGCACTAAAGAAGCCGTGAGTTTGTGTAAGTCTTCACTTTGAGAGTAGGCAGCCACCATAGTGCGATCGCCCGAAACCTTAGCCATAATTCTTAACTCAATTTGGCTGTAATCGGCTTTGAGCAGTACACAACCGGGTGCTGTGATCAAACACTGCCGAGTTTCCCCATCTCTAGGAATATTAGTTAAATTCGGTTGGCGACAGCTAAACCTACCAGACCTCGCTCCAATCTGAAACCAATTCGGATGAATTCTTCCGGTAACGGGGTGGATGTGATGGGGCAAACCTTCAACAAAGGTGCTGATTCGAGTTGACACGCTGCGATAGTCGAGCAAAGCTTGAATTACTGGATGTTTGTCAATGAAAGCAATTAATATCTGAGTATTGGTGGAATTAACAGGGATGCCAGCAGATTGAAGTGCTGCTAAAACTTGTTTGGGAGAGCGGGGATTAATGGTTTCTGTAAATTCGGGAAGCAGGGAGAGTTGTTGGTGAGGGTTAGGTCGATGCAATTGCGAATTAATTTGGGTTAAAAGCAAGTCGCGAGTTTGACAAAGTTTGTTACCCAGAACTTTCCATTGTTCTCTATCTAATAGCATTCCATTTAGCTCCATAGAAGCTACCGCAGGCAAACAGGCAAACTCCAATTTTGCAGTTTCCCAAAGTTTTGAAACTTTCAGTTTTTGTTTGAGCGTTTCTCGCAACGGCAATAAAATTGCAGCATCGGTAGCGGCATATTGCAGTTGAGCCGGTGTCAGCGTTCCACCCCAGTCGCTTGTTTGCAGCGTTTTATCTAGCTTGACTCCGAGTAGTTGGTCGGCTACAGCTTCTAACGATAAATTGCGTTTTAGTCCAGCAACGAGCACTCGGTACGCCAGATAGGTATCGAAAAAGGGACGGCTGGGGGGCAATCCAGCTTGAGTTAGCATCATCCATTCAAATTTGAGGTTGTGACCTATTTTCAGGGCTTCTCCGGCTAATAGGGCACGCAAGGGGTTGAGATCCGCGGGTGCGATCGCCCTGATATCGATGACTGCGACGGGGCGATCGGGAATTGCTAACTGTACTAGGCAAACTTTGGCTCGGTACGGGTCAGTTCCCAAAGCAGTTTCGCAGTCAATACCGATAATTTTTGCTTCTTGAAAAGGCTTGAGGGCTATTTTCAAGTCTGCTGCATTATCTATCAGTTCGTATGCAGGTTTGATGAAATCTGTCAATAGGCTTTTAGTAGATTTATTAGGAGCATTATTAGTTATTATATTGGTCATCATTACTTGGGTTTCTTCCCAAGAATAGAAAGAGTCTGGAGTATCTCGATCGACACGGGGGTTTGAGTAATATTTGATAATGTCGCGGACATTACGCAGCTTGTTATTCATAGATTTTGTTGAGAAAAGTGAGGGAGTTATGAGTCAGTTGTTTCCAAATCAACTTAAGTCTTGGAGTTGAGGAATAAAGTCAAAAACATAAAGGATGGCGGTTGGTCTAAAAAAAACTAGGTCAACCCTGGTTTTGATTTAAAAAAGTTGGCAACTTTAAAGTCGGCAACAGTTGTTTTGGCTATCCCAAGTGCCGTCTAAAAGGTCGCAGCCTGGTTTGCCATCTGTAATCTTTTTACAAACGGCTGCGTTAGCGTCTGTTGTCACTAACAGCAACAGGCTTGTTATAGCGATAGCAATCAGTTTTTTCATAACGGTGAACTCAAATGTGTGAACTTCACCGATACAACACTGTTAAGTGCGACTTTAATTCGGAACGATTAGACTTTAAAAAAGACTTTTACAGGGAGGTGGGTGGGAAAATATTTGAATTTACATTCAATAATTGTGACTATAATGTAATAGGTTAATTTAACGATTTTAGACAAATTCAATTTTACAATTTTACGAAAAATACAGGCATAGTTTAGGATACTGATTATTCTTAGCTGAACCGAATTAGACTATAATGTAGTTGTCGAATTAGCTTTGGCAATTGAATCGCCCTATCCAGCTTCTTCGAGTTCGAGATCGACAGGTGGTTGATGCCATCTTGACATCCGTTACTGAGAAACATTTAAACAAAAATCATGAATAACTCAATTCCTTTCCAGCCCAAATCTACAATAGATGATACAACCCATTATCCGCGCTTAATGGAACTAATAGAAGCCGAAGATGCAGCTAATGGAGAAGTTGGCTGCGGTCGGGATTTGGGCAATAAACCTTCAGTTTATCTAAAAACCTGCGGTATCAATATCTCTGATGAGAAGCTAAGAAATTTGTTAAGGGAA
>JBBSNU010000661.1:0-2982 GCA_038260455.1 Chroococcales cyanobacterium
GACTCGCTGTACGAGTATTTTTTAGTTGTTTTTCTAAAAATTCTACACTTTCTTCAATTGTGATTTTTAAACTACGAGCCATAAAACGCACCATAAACGCTATCTCTATATTATATGCAGCTTCACATAAAATTGGTATAACAGTAATTCTAAGCCGTCGGGCGACAAGCTCATTTTGATCTCCACTTGGTCGGGCAAAACTAACAGCGGTTTTACTGCAAATGTCTGCAAATCAATTGCTTCAAAGGTGAGTTCTTCGGAAAAATCTTTCCCAGGCTTCCGTTTGGTTAACAAGCAGTAAAGCTGAGGAGTTCTGGGGTCAAACTGACAGTTGATAAATTCTCCGGCGGTGCGGATTAGTTCTTTTTGCAATCCCTGATTTGTTACTAAAAAAATTGACTGCGTAAAATCGCTGTTGTACTTCAGCATTGCCGATTCTCTGCCGTCGGGAGTGAAGCTGAACACTCTCCGAAATGATGGTATGAAGTCTAAAGGTTTGACGTTTGGTGTCAGGGATCAAATGGCGATGCCGTCTGCTTGGGGATTGGCTAAAGTTGCGCTGTCTGGGGCGATCGCAAATTCTCCGGCCCGGCGACTCAAAAGCCGCTGCGGAATCGGGGAAGTTTCCGGCCGCAACACCCACAAACCAATGTCTTCTGCATTGCCTCTCTTGGCGCGCTGAATCGCGATCGCTCTTGAGGTGCTACTATAGACAATTCAAATATATAATTCCGATGCTATCGGAAACAATATTACAAAGCAAGCCAAACAAAATTTATAAAAAACAACCCATTAATTCTAGATTTAAATCGTCACAATTTTCAAGTCAAAACTCAAAATAATTAATTATTATTTCTCGGTTTGGCTTTGGGCTTTTTATTTGTAAAAATCAACAATTCACAACAGAAGAAATTCAACCATACAAAACTTCTTCCACAGGCGGCGTGGCATCTTTGGGGTCGAAATTTTTGATTTTCAAAGCTTGCAGCAAAAACAGCCAAATATAAAGCGGATTCAACAATACATAGCGCTGCCAGAGACGCCTGGGCTCCTTAATCATCCGAAACAGCCATTCCAAACCTATCTTAGATAAAAACTCAGGAGCTTTAGCCAAATTACCCGCATGAAAATCGTAAGCTGCACCTACAGCAATCAGCGGCATTGATAAGTCGTCCCGGTATTCGTAAGCCCAGACTTCTTGTCGCGGACACCCCAAACCGACAAAAGTAATTGCTGCACCGCTGTTGCGAATTTGCTGGGCAATTTCCTGTTTTTCTTGCGGCGAAACCTGCCTAAATTTAGAAGGCTGAGTTCCAGCAATAATTAACTTGGGATAACGCTGGCAGAGATTGCGAGATAAAGCTTCCAGTACAGAAGCTTGAGAGCCGTACAAATAGATAGATAATCCTTCTTCGGCGGCGCGCTCGCAGATTTTTAACATCGCATTTGGCCCGCAAACTCGATCGGGCAATTCCGTATTGTAGAGCAAATTTAACGCCCACCTGACCGGCTGTCCGTCTGGCAATACTAAATCAATGTGATTGATCCGATAGCGGTGAGTGCTGTCAAGCACCCCAGTCATTACCCCGTGAACCGCTAGAGCCGAAACTGACATTGGTTTTCCGGCGCTGGCTGCAGCAATAATTTTGCTGACAGCCGCTTCATAATTAACGGCATTTACTAATATGCCGAGTACATTTTTTTTCCCTAAATCGATCGTGGAAGACCTCTCTAAGCCAACGGCACTTACACTCATAAATATCCTCTAAAATTTGTTTAACTTTGTATTCAATTCTTTAGACCTCTTGCATAAATATTCGATGTGTTAACCGCAGATTTCAAGCGGATAAACACTGATGGACGGAGGTAATTCAATCTTGTCTGCGATTGAGTGCAAGAGGTCTTTTACAAAAATTGCCAGCACATTCTTTTTGTACCCGTTCAATCCTTCGATCCCTCGTTCAGCCAGCGCTCGCGGTTACATTCATAAATCTCCTGTAGGATTTGTTTAACGTTATATTTCATTTTCCAGTCAGGATAGTGACTGCAAAATTTTGAATTATCGCTAATCCACCAAATGTGATCGCCAATGCGATTCCCTTCAGCATAAGTCCAATTAAATGTACGCTCCGCAATTTCTTCGCACATCTGGATGGCTTCTAACATCGAACAATTGCTGTATCTACCTCCTCCTGTATTATAAACTTGGGCGCTTCTGGGAGCTTTATAAAATTCATAAAATGCCGAAATTAAATCAGCGCTGTGAATGTTATCGCGGACTTGCTTGCCTTTGTAGCCAAACACGCTGTAAGGAGTTCCCGTCACGGCGCACTTCATCAAGTAGGCGAGGAAGCCGTGCAGTTGAGCTCCCGAGTGATTTGGCCCCGTCAGACAGCCGCCGCGAAAACAAACGGTGTTCATCTGAAAATATCTGCCGTATTCTTGAACTAAAATATCAGCGGCTACCTTAGAAGCACCAAACAAACTGTGCAGGCACTGGTCTATCGACATATCCTCCCGAATGCCGTTTTCGTAAGTGTGACCTGCTTCTATTTCCCACCGGTGTTCTAATTCAACTAAAGGCAATTTGTTGGGGGTATCGCCGTATACTTTATTAG
This sequence comes from Chroococcales cyanobacterium, assembly GCA_038260455.1. Lineage (GTDB taxonomy): Bacteria > Cyanobacteriota > Cyanobacteriia > Cyanobacteriales > Microcoleaceae > Microcoleus. The sequence goes on from JBBSNU010000661.1 coordinate 2,619, forward strand.
TAGAAGTGAAAATGAAAACTGCTTTGGGACAGTACAAGCGAGTTGCTTCTAAAAGATTGAGAGTACCGTTAGCGTTGACGGTAAAATCTATTTTTGGAGCGCGGGCCGCCCAATCGTGGCTGGGTTGGGCTGCTGTGTGAATTACTAGCTCGATCGACTCTCCGTACCGCTGAAAAATATTGGTAATAGCTTCGTAGTCCCGAATGTCCACATCTAAGTGATAATACTTGGTTCCCAAAGATTTTTCGAGCTGTTGGCGGTTCCAGTTGGTAGAACCATCGGCGCCAAAAAAGAACTGGCGCATATTGTTGTCGATGCCAACTATCTCTAAGCCTTGTTTGGCAAAGAACTTACACGCCTCCGA
>JBBSNU010000662.1:0-2976 GCA_038260455.1 Chroococcales cyanobacterium
AAATCGAAAAAATCGCGGGCTGACGCACCCTAGGAGTTGCTATTGCGAAAGCATTTTAGCAAAATCCCGCAAAGTTGTAGCATAGCGATCGCCCGCCACCTCCATCAAATCATTGTGTCCGGCGCGATCGACCCAAAAATTGAATTTAGGCTGCTTAGCGGCCGCAAAAAGCTGCTCTCCGTGCGAAAAAGGCACTACCTCATCAGCCTTACCGTGAATCACCAAAACGGGCGATCGCACTTTGCCAATTTTATCAACATTCACAAACTTATCAAACGGCAAAAGCGGAATCCGCGTCAACACCCGAAAAACCGAAACAAAGGAACTTTCAACCACCAAACCGCCAACAGATTGGCGCGAAGCCAAATCAACAGCCGGCCCGCCACCAACAGAATGTCCGTACAGAATAATCTGCTTGGGCGGTACTCGCAACTGTTCAGTTAAATAACCGTAAGCCGCCTCAATGTCGCGATAAACATTATACTCAGAAGGCTTTCCCTCACTCGTCCCATAACCTTGATAATCGTAAGCAAATACAGCAAACCCGCTGTCTCGGATATCTCGCAACACCGACCAAATATATCCCAAATCCTCTCCATTCCCGTGACTATAAAGTATGGTATATTGAGCTTGGGGGTTGGGAAAATGAACAGCAGAAATTTTCATGCCATTAGCTGAGCTAAGTTTAATAATTTCGCTAGTATCCTGGTAGCTAGAAGCGGGAGGTTGAAAAATCATTCGTCCTGAAAAAAAGACAGCGTAAAAGCACAGAAAAGCGTAGATAAAAATTATCGAACGCAAGAGTCGTTTGACAGAAAAATCTCCGAGAAGCAAACGTTTGATATTTTTTTTATTCCAGTTCACCATCACTAAATGCCCATAGTTTAATAAGATTTAACTGATACTTTTTGATTGCAAGGAATTGACATGGCACTAACATACCCCGATGACCTGAAATACTTAGACACTCACGAATACATCCGACTCGAAGGGGAAATCGCCACCATCGGGATTAGCGCTTTTGCCGTTGACCAACTAGGCGATATTGTATTTCTAGATTTGCCAGAAGTCGGCGCAGGACTGGAAAAGGGCGAAGCTTTCGGTACAGTGGAGTCAGTGAAAGCAGTTGAAGATTTGAAAGCGCCTGTTACGGGTACAGTCGTAGAACGCAATGATGACATTATAGAGTCTCCCGAAAACTTGGCGGAAGACCCCTATGGCGCTGGGTGGTTGCTGAAAGTGCGCGTTGATAATCCCAGCGAAGTCGATGATGCTTTGTCCGTCGAAGCGTATCGCCAAATGGTGGAAGGGGAATAGGGAAGAGGGGGAGAGTGGGAGAGTGGGAGAGTGGGAGAGTGGGAGAGTGGAAGCATCTGTGTTTTGCAAAAATCATGGCGTTGCTGAAGCGAGGGTATGAAATGCTCCGGGGCAATAATCCCACGCTCGGTTGCTCCCACCGCCGACTGGGTAAGCACAATACGCTTTATCCCTACAGGCAAATCATACTTTCATTCACCAACGCCGCATTTTTTTATTGAGCGTGCGAGCGTATTATAGTGCGAGCGTCCCCGCTCGCGAGTGCAATACGCGAGCGGGGACGCTCGCACTATCAATGCAAAACATAGCCTTCTTCCTTCTTCCTTCTTCCTTCTTCCTTCTTCCTTCTTCCTTTCTTCTGTGACTAAATGTTACAAACAAAGAAGAAAAGTAAATTCAGGAGAATCAGCCTTGGTACTCTACAGCCCGCAACTTGAACCCAACCTGCAGCAAAACCTTTCCCCCATCGGTGGTTTTGCGGGGCGGCACATTGGCCCGACAGGAAGCGAAATCCAGCAAATGCTAGATGTTTTGGGTATTTCCAGCCTCGATGAGTTGATTGACAAAACTGTTCCAGCGGCGATTCGCATGAATCAACCCCTGCAACTTCCCGCAGCGCAAAGCGAGTACGCTGCTTTGGCAGAATTGAAAGAAATTGCTGCAAAAAATCAGATATTTCGATCGTACATCGGCACAGGATATCACGACTGCATCACGCCCCCGGTCATCCAGCGGAATATCCTGGAAAATCCCGGCTGGTATACAGCTTACACTCCCTACCAAGCCGAAATTGCCCAAGGGCGATTGGAAGCTTTGCTGAACTTCCAAACCATGATAATCGAGCTCACGGGTTTGGAAATTGCTAACGCTTCTTTGCTGGATGAGGGGACTGCGGCGGCGGAAGCGATGGCGGTGAGTTACGGCGCTAGCAAAAAGGGGGCGAAAGCGTTTTTTGTGTCCCAAGATTGCCACCCGCAAACTATCGAAGTGGTGCAAACTCGCGCTAAACCGCTGGGAATTGAAGTAATTGTCGGCGACCATCAAAGCTTTGAGTTCGATCGTACAATCTTCGGCGCGCTCCTGCAATACCCAGCAACAGACGGCACAATTTACGACTATAGGGATTTTATTCGATCGGCACACCAAGCCGGCGCATTAGTCACAGTAGCCGCCGACATTTTGAGCCTTTGCTTGCTCACACCCCCCGGCGAATTCGGCGCTGACATAGCCGTAGGAAGCACCCAGCGCTTCGGAGTGCCGATGGGATTCGGAGGGCCCCACGCAGCCTATTTCGCCACGCGAGAAGAGTTTAAACGGCAAGTTCCGGGGCGAATCGTCGGCGTTTCTAAAGATGCCAACGGCAAATCTGCTTTACGTTTGGCTTTGCAAACCCGCGAACAGCACATCCGCCGCGAAAAAGCAACTAGCAATATTTGTACTGCTCAAGTTTTGCTGGCAGTGATGGCGAGTATGTATGCTGTTTATCACGGCCCGTCTGGACTCAGAGACATTGCAGAAAAAGTATGGAGTTTAACTGCACTTTTGGCATCCGGTTTAAGAAGTTTCGGATACAAAATTGGTTCTCAACCTTTCTTCGATACTCTGCGAGTAGAATTGGGAGACAAACCGCTGTCAGAACTTCTAGAAGCTGCCCAACTT
>JBBSNU010000663.1:0-2976 GCA_038260455.1 Chroococcales cyanobacterium
ATGCGTCCAAGCTTTGATTTTTTGATATTCCCCTACTGGGGCATTCCGGTTATCCATATCGAAGGGTGTGGCTTCGGCTTCTTCTTCTGCATCTGCACCTAATTTGTGGTTGAAGACGACATCGGCATAAATCCGAATTCCAGCTTCTTGTGCAGCTTTGATTGCACGCAAATACTCATCTTTTGTACCGTATTTAGTGCGTACTGACCCTTTTTGGTCGAATTCGCCTAAATCGAATAAGTCGTAGACACCATAGCCCACATCCATACCGCCGCCCGTTCCTTTATAAGCGGGTGGCAACCACAGAGATGTAACGCCAATTTTAGCTAAATCTTTTGCTGATTCGGCTAGCTGATTCCACAGGTTTCCGTCGTCGGGGGTGTACCAGTGGAAATACTGCATCATGACGCCATTGACTTCAGACATATTAAGTTTTTCCTGTGTTTTAAAGTTGCCCGATCTATTGTTGTTAGTTGCCGATCGCTCTCGCTATTTCTGCAATCTACGGTCAATACGCATGATAAAATATATGAATCAATAATAAAATATATCTTTTGATATATTGACAATTTTGTATATTGTACAAATTTTTTTAATATATGTAACAGCGCAAAAAATATGTTCTAGGACTTGTGATTGTGCGATCGCAAACCTGCTTGATATGATGTCAGCTTGAACGCAGATAATTAAATCGGTTTGTAGTGAGAATAAATTGGTTGGTAGTGAGGACTTCAGTCTTCTGAGTTTTGAGGCGGAGACAAGTCCGAACGATCGAACTTAGTAACGGTTATTTTACGGAAAATAAGATGATTCTTCGATTGGGCCGATCGCACAACGACCTCTTAACTGTAAAATATCAAGATATTGCAGGTTCTCCGGCTACTCGCTCAATCTTAGTATCCCAAGTGCCGTCGATCGCCAATTCGAGCAATCTAAATCCGGGCCCGATGGTGTCGAGGACAATCGGAGAGGTTTTGGGTAACAGTTGGATGCAGGTACTGGGCGTGCCCAAGTAGGAAACTTCGCCTCGCTGTTGCTGAAATTCTTGGTGAATGTGGCCGCAGAGGACTATTTTGATTTGAGGGTATCGATCGACAATTGCGAAAAATTCATCGGCATTGTGCAGCATCATGCCATCCATGATTTCACAGTCGATCGCCAGTGGATGATGGTGCAAAGCAATCATAACAGAGCGATCGCCCGTTTGTTGCAGTTGAGAATCCAGCCAATCCAAACTCTCTGGGGAAAGCCGCCCGCCGTCGCATCCGGCTTCGACACTCGAAAGCAGCAGAAATTGCCAGTTTCCCAAGTGAAATGATTTTTCTGGGGAAATCGGCGGCTGATTTAAGATTTCCGCCATAACTGGAATGTTGTCGTGGTTTCCCGGTATCCAGTAGGCGGGAATTCCCAGGGGGGCGATGAGGGAGGCGAGGCGCTGGTAAGATTCGGCTGTTTCGTCTTGGGATAAGTCTCCTGTCAGCAAAAGCAAGTCGGGCGGCGGCTTTATCTGTTGCAGGCGATCGAGAATTGCTTGCAGGGTGCGGGTTGTTGAAATCCCTTTCCATTGTCGATCGAGCTCTGCAAACAGGTGAGTGTCGGTGATTTGGGCGACGAGTAGGGGAGAATCTGGTGTCATGGCTGCTGTTGCGGGCGATCGAGCTATTTCTACTGTAGCCTGGGATGGGTTTTGCGGGCGATCGAACTTTGGGCGATGGAAATTTTTGAGAGATATGTTGAAATAATCAGGATTTGGTGTATCATCGTATAACGTCAATTTTCAGACGTAACGGCGGCATAGCCAAGTGGTAAGGCAGAGGTCTGCAAAACCTCCACCCCCAGTTCAAATCTGGGTGCCGCCTTTTTTAATTTAAAGTGCGATCTAAAAAATAGTAGGGAAACGGCACTGCCGTGTCCTGTATTTTAGGATGAAACACCGTAGGGAAACGGCACTGCCGTGTCCTCTCAAATAAAGTAGGGAAACGGCACTGCCGTGTCCTGTGGCTGATTCTGCAAAAGTGACGGAATTGTGTACAGTAAATCTAAGCTGTCACAATTGTGCGCGATCGCCAGATTGAAAGTTTGACAATTATCCGACTAAGCTAAAGAAACCCGGTTTCTCGGTGGGTGATATAATCTAACTATGACTGTGGCAAATAAAAATAATTCACCTTAAAACTCAATCAAGAAATGGAGTAATCAACCATGCTGATAGAAGAATACTTTGATTTTTTAGCATCTGATGACATCCGAGTAAAAGGGACAAGAGTGGGAATAGAAAGCATCCTTTATGAATATATTTATCGGCAACGTTCACCCGAAGAAATCTTAAAACACTTTTCCACTCTGACCCTAGATCAAATTTACGCGACAATCCTTTATTATTTAACCAACAAAGAAGCTGTAGATAAGTATATCGCAGACTGGCTAGAATGGTCGCATCAACAAAGAAAAGCCCAAGAATTAAATCCCCATCCAGCTTCGATTAGACTACAAAAAATCAAGATGGAAAGACAGAAAAATGGCACTAAAGTATCTCATTGATGAAAATGTCGATCCGATTTATCCTACTCAAATTCGGATTCGACAACCGGAATTAGTGATTGGGGTTATTGGTGAACCTTTTATCCCATCTAAAGGAACTAAAGACCCTGAGATTTTGGAATGGTGTGAAGAATATGACTTTATTCTAGTCACGAATAACCGTAAATCGATGCCAGTTCATTTGAAAGATCATTTGCAAGCTAATCGTCAGATTCCAGGGATATTTATTTTAAGTGCGAATTTAAGCGTCGGGCAGAACATAGATGAATTAATTTTGATTGCGGAATGTTCTTTGGCTAATGAATATGAAAATCAAATTATTCATCTACCTCTGACTAAAATAGAAGAGTAATTATTCTTATGTTAAAATAATCTTAGAACATTGGAGGTTTTTCCCATGATTCAAGCGATATCTAAGTTAATGACTTTCGATGA
>JBBSNU010000664.1:0-2972 GCA_038260455.1 Chroococcales cyanobacterium
GATTTAAGGAGGCTAAAAATGTCACTACCCGATAATTATACATCTGAAGAGATTGTGGCGGGTTTAGCTAAGTTATTGAAAATATCTGAACCGAAGTTATTTGTTAATGATTTAGCTGCGCTTGATGTGGAATCAACAGATAATGTGAATATTGTAGCAGAAAAAATTAGGGCATGGTGCGAAACTCGATCGCAAATTGAGGAGAATTTAGAGAACGAAATTGAGCAAGCTGGGCCTGGTGGAACTGATGGCGATGCACCGGAAGAAGTTGTGAGGAATTTGATGGAAGTGATGCAGGAAAATACGATGAGGTTGGGTTTGTCTCGGCCGTCGGTGCCGGTTGTTGAAACCGATGATTCTGGGACGGAATCGGTTGAGAATCCAACATAAATACTGTCGCGAATCTCAGAAACCGGGTTTCTTTCTATATCTCTGGTTTTCAACCCAAATTTGTCGCAGAAACCCGGTTTTTAAACAATTCTCCAATCATCAATGCCGTAGGGGCGGGTTCACCAACCATCTATAATGATTGCCGACAATTCACAAAAACCCGCCCCCACCAAACCCAAAATTCCTGGTACAAAAGCGCCTGAAAATATCGGTTGGGCGGGGGCGGGTTTATTAAGATTGTTTGTGGGAGTTAGATATGGTTGGTGAACCCGCCCCTACAATAATTATGTTTATTTTACCAGATATAATGTCAGTATATTCCACAAGATTTGATTATGAACGAACCAACGCAAATCAAAAATCCCAGCATCACTCTCTATCCTTTCCACCTGCGAAATGACGGAGACGAAGGCTACCAACAACCAGCGAAAAATGCCGAACATATCTGGCAAACTCTAGCAGATAATGTCGGCGAAAAATTTAATTTTCCAGAACTCAAGTCTCTGAGAGATTACTTCATCTGCTACCAAAACGGACTATATTACCCAGCCGGCGAAGATGGGAATTTGAACGATCGCAAATTGTTAAAAAATGGCAACACTTTAAAATTTCAGTCGCTTACTCTGCCAAATAATCTCAAACTCAACGGCTCGATTCTGGCGAGACAAATTCACGATACCTACGCCGCAGACTTGACTTTTTATTATGATAATGCTACTATTTCAGTGGCAGATTTAAAGCAATTTAATCCCCAAGGTTGCCTGCTACCGAATCAAATTCAAGCATCCATCGGACAAACATTGTTGCTGTATGCAGAGCCTGTTGGGTTCTATGATGATTCTGCTGCTTATGCCGCGCTAGCTGAGGAATGCGTGCGGGATTTTGTGGGAGAGGGAATCGCACCGGAATTGAAGTTAACCGTCGCCGGGAAGTTGTTTGGTAGTCCGATTTTTGAATATGATAATATTGCCAAAAATTGTCAGATTTTAGTTTGGTTGAAACAGCATCCCGAAACTTTAGTTCGGGCGACATCAACGTTTAACTTTTATTGGACGAATCTACTGTGTGCTCGCAGTAAAATATTGTGTGTTTACAATCAAGCTAAGGAAAGCTATCGCCTCGGACAACAAATCGCGGGCAAGTTAGAAAAATTACTGCCAGAATTTACTAAAATAGAAGCGGAACCAAATCGAGAAGTTAAACTCACGAAGTTAAAGAGTTTGTTGGCTGCAATCAGCAGTCTAGTCTTTGAATATGCTCAGGAATTGCGGCATTTGCGAGAATTCAGTATTACGACTGATATTAATACTGACAATTATTCCGAAAGTTATGTTAAAATTAAAGCATTGTCCATTGCAGGCGATGATTTGCAGTTTTTGCAGAAGTTTCGGAGATTGTCCGATCGCAAATATCAAAGTCAAATCCAAAAATATTTAAACTACCTGATTGCCAATCAAGATTTGTTCCAGCAGACAATCTCCAGAATCAGCAGCATGGTGGCAATCGAACAGGTGGAATTGGACGCGGAACAGGAAAAAGATGAGAAAAAGCGCGATCGCCAACTTGAGAATATCATCTTTTTTGTCGGAACTGCGATCGGCGGCGGTCAAATCTTTTCAGCAGCCTATCCCCTAATCAAGGATACACCCATTAAATGGCAACCCGATTCTTCCCTCCCGCTTCATCCCTTCACCGCCACGATTATCTGGAGTTTGGTTTTCGGTATATTATTCGGCTTGCTGATATTGCCTATCCTACCGCTGGCGAGAAAAATATTGCCCAAAATCCTGCCGCTGCTAAGAAAAATATTGCCCTGGTAGGGGCGGCTTGAAGATAAATCTTATTATTTTAGTCCTTCGGGAAAAAGTACGATCGCCTACGTGCCCAAAGGTAGAGGCGCGATCGCCCTCGGAGACCCCATCGGGCCTGCTGAAGACCGCAAAGAGGCAATTCTGGGGTTTCAAGATTTTTGCGATCGCAACGATTGGTATCCAGCATTTTATCAAACTTTGCCCGACGATTTAGAAATGTATTCTACTCTCGGTTTTCGAGTAGTACAAATTGGCGAAGAAGCGATTGTAAATCTCAAAAACTTTACTCTCAAAGGCAAGGCAAATCAAAACTTAAGAACCGCGATCAACCGACTGACAAAAGCAGGCTATCGTATCGAATTTTAACAGGATTTGATCGCATCTGGGGCGGTGTGTGATGTTTGGTCGCCCTATGATGCGTTTGATGCTGCACAGACGATGCTGGGAGTTTTAAAGCAATCGAAATCCCAAGAGGATGAGTAATGTGGAACGGGGAGCATCTCAGTTTTGCATTTAATAGTGCTGTCCCCGCTCGCGTATCGTATAATACGCGAGCGGGGACAGCACTATCAGAAAAAAATGCTTTTTACAAAAATGAGATGCTCCCGTGGAACGTTTTTCTTTTGTATCTGTTAATTTGGCGTTTAATGTTAGTCCTCGTTGACTGCTTCCCAAGCAGAGAGAGCCTGGGAATCCATAACGAGTAAACGAGTAATACCAATATCGCCGGTTCGTAGTGCGGACTTTAGTCCGCAGCCGCATAGCGGACTA
>JBBSNU010000665.1:0-2970 GCA_038260455.1 Chroococcales cyanobacterium
GATAGTAGAGGGAATTAATACTAAATTAAAGCTATTAAAAAGGTGTGGCTTTGGATTTAGAAATTTGAGAAATTTTGAAATACGGGCATTACTATTTTGGCATTTTCCTAAAAAATTAGCACAATAAGTACGGAAGAGCCATTAATCTTGGCAACTGGCGGGCCGGGAATGGTAAAAGCTGCCTACTCTTCGGGACACGCCTCCCTCGGTGTGGGCGCGGGAAATACCCCCGCCATCATCGATGAAACCGCCCATATCCAAATAGCTGTTAGCTCAATTTTGGTCAGCAAAACTTTCGATAACGGTACGATTTGTGCTTCGGAACAATCGGTGATTGTTGTCGATGCGGTGTACGATGCAGTGCAACTAGAATTTATCAAGCGCGGTGCTTATTTCCTCAATGCCGAAGAACGGGAAAAAGTGCGGCAGGTAATTTTAAATGATGGTCGATTGAATGCTGAAATTGTCGGACAATCGGTGCAAAAGGTGGCAGAAATTGCTGGTTTTTCAGTGCCGTCAAACACCAGGGTTTTGATTGGGGAAGTTGAGACAATTGATAAATCAGAACCCTTTGCTTATGAAAAACTTTCGCCGATTCTGGCGATGTACCGCGCCAAGGACTTTAATGAAGCAGTGGACAAAGCGGAAGCGCTGGTTTTGTTTGGCGGTCACGGACATACTTCTGTACTCTACACCGCTCCGCACAATAAGAACAACATTCGTTATTTTGAGAACAAACTAGAGACTTCGCGGGTGTTGATTAATACTCCTTCTTCTCAAGGTGCGATCGGCGATTTGTACAACTTCCGCCTCGATCCCTCCCTTACTCTCGGTTGCGGTAGCTGGGGCGATAATTCGATTTCTGTCAACGTGACACCCCATCACCTGCTCAATATCAAAACTGTAGCAGAGCGGCGCGAGAATATGCTCTGGTTCCGCATTCCTCCCAAGATTTATTTTAAATCTGGTTGTATTCCTGTAGCTTTGAGGGATCTTGCAGGTAAGAAACGTGCTTTGATTGTGACGGATAAACCTTTGTTTGAATTGGGATTGATTAAGGAAGTTACAGATAGTTTGGAAGAAATCGGCATCGCTCACTATACATTTTATGATGTGGAACCCGATCCTTCCCTTGCTACTGTTCGCAAAGGTTTAGAAATTTGCAATAGTTTCCATCCCGATGTAATTATTGCCTTTGGTGGTGGCTCGCCGATGGATGCTGCTAAGGTAATGTGGCTGATGTACGAGCATCCAGAAATTGAGTTTGAAGGATTGGCGATGCGGTTTATGGATATCCGCAAGCGCGTATACGAACTGCCGCCTTTGGGCTCGAAGGCACTTATGGTGGCAATTCCGACTACTTCGGGAACGGGTTCTAAAGTTACGCCTTTTGCGGTTGTTACCGATGAGAAATCGGGGATTAAGTATCCGCTGGCTGATTATGCTCTGACTCCGAGTATGGCGATTGTCGATCCAGAAATTACGCTGAATATGCCCCGGAAACTGACTGCTTACGGCGGCGTTGATGCGCTGACTCACGCTTTAGAAGCTTATGTTTCTGTGTTGGCTTCTGAGTATACAAATGGTTTGGCTTTAGAAGCGATTCGTTTGCTGTTTAAATATCTGCCTAGCGCTTACAAAAATGGTGCTAACGATCCGAAAGCGCGGGAAAAAGTACATTATGCTGCTACGATCGCCGGGATGGCATTTGCCAACGCTTTTCTGGGGGTTTGTCACTCAATGGCTCACCAATTAGGTGCAACTTCTCACGTCCCTCACGGTTTAGCGAACGCGCTGATGATTTCCCACGTAATTCGCTACAATGCAACGGATGTTCCTTTCAAGCAAGCGATTTTTTCTCAGAATAAGTATCCTAACAGCAAGTGGCGTTATGCACGAATTGCGGATTATCTGAATTTTGGCGGGGAAACACTAGATCAGAAAGTTGAGAATTTGATCGCAGCGGTGGAAGATTTGAAGCGTCAGGTAGATATTCCTAGCACGATTCAGGAGGCGATCGCCAGTCAGGGAATGAGCGATGATTTCTTTTTTGCTCGCGTTGAGGAAATGGCCGATCGCGCTTTTGACGATCAATGCACCGGGGCTAACCCCCGCTATCCGCTGATTGAAGATTTAAAGCAACTTCTGCTGCAAGCATACTCTGACACCAACACTTCTGGGGTCGATCGAGAGTTAACTGTGGTTGGATAAGCTGTACTGCATCTAAGGAGTAGCCAGAAACCGGGTTTTTCAACCAAAATCGTGGGTAGAAACCCACAATTTCCTGAAAACCCGGTTTCTTTGTCCTCAAATCTCAAATCGAAAAATCGCCCTCGAAAATCGCCCAAGTCGATCTATTTGCAATGGGGGGGGTTAAAAGTTCAGAAATTGTGATATAGTTGAAAAGGTAACTATTTTAAGAATTTTGTAGTTTTAGTGGCTGTTCGCGCGATGACCTCTTCACCAACCATAGCACCCGTTCGATCGAGTCAAGTTACCCGCAAGTCTTATCCTAACTATCGGGTAATAGTCCTCAACGACGATTTCAATACATTTCAGCACGTAGTGGAATGTTTGACGAAATACATTCCAGGGATGACAAGCGATCAAGCTTGGGATCTCGCAAACCAAATCCACAACGAAGGCCAGGCCACCGTCTGGGTTGGGCCACAAGAACAAGCAGAACTGTATCATATGCAATTGAGCCGTGCTGGACTGACAATGGCTCCGCTAGAATCTACTTAAAAGTCTGCAGAAGCCCGAAAGTTTGACTTTTTGTGGCTAATTAATCTTAAAGCAATACTCAGTTTTGCATTTATAGTGCGAGCTTAATACCAATTTAATATGAAGCTGCATAGAATAGGGCTTCAAGAATAAACTTGTAAGATGACAACGAACTAATTTGCTCAGGGGTAATTTTTTCAAGAACTTGTTTCAATCGCTCTCGTAATTGCTCAAGTGTTGTAAAAA
>JBBSNU010000666.1:0-2970 GCA_038260455.1 Chroococcales cyanobacterium
TGCGTAAAGCCGACTTCTCAGTCTGAATGTCAAAATTTTGCTGAGGATCAAAACCTAATATTTTTTGATACCAACTAACAGCACTTGACAAATCGCCCACTTCAACATTTAACACTACATGATCGATCGAAGTAAACAGCGACAGCTTACCAGAAGCTAGCACTAAATTTTCTCCAACTCGCTCAACCAGCGTGTGACTTAAATCTCCCCAGCCAGCGATTTTTGCCCGCTTAAAACGGCCCGTTGCTGTTATGTCTTTTTCAATCGGTTCCAGAATTTTAGCGCCCGCAGCCTGCGCTCTAGCTACTGCTAATTCGATATTTTTTACCCTAAAACCGACATCGGCAATGCCGGGAGGATGAAACTTCAACCAACTAGCAGCGGGACTAGCGGGTGTCAGGGGCGAAGATAAAATAAAACAGACATTACCGCTGCTGACAGCTTCAGTGCGAGTGTGGCTGTTGGAATAACCTGCTATTGATTGAAAGCCCAAGTGGCTGACAAACCAGTCGCGGGATACTTTAGCATTTTCAACGTAAAACAGAATGCGATCGAATTCCATAATCAATAATTGAAAATGGAAAGTGAAAAATGAAAAATCGGCTGATTTTCAGTGGAAAACTGCAAGATAGGGACAGAGGAATAGATATTTTTCATGTTTTTCTCGTGCGCGCAATTAATAATAACCTCAAGATTGAATATTATAACTCCCTCTCAAGGTATAAATACCTCGGCACTTAAAAAAAATCGGGAGCATCTCAGTTTTGCATTTAAGTGCTGTCCCCGCTCGCGAGTTTGCGACAGCTCGCGAGCGGGGACGCTCGCACTGTAAAAAAATGCTTTTTTGCAAAACTGAGATGCTCCCAAAAACTCGGTGTCTGGGGTAACTTGAGTTTGGCTGCGATGCCTTCGCCAAGTAGATTTTAGATGTTAGATACTTCGGCTTCGCGAGCGTACAAGTTTTAGATGTTAGATTCTTCGACTTCGCGAGCGTACAAGTTTTAGATTTTAGCTTTACTCCACAGATGAATCTGGAAGATTGAAATTTTGTCTAAAATGTTGGAAGAATTTATGAATTAAGGCTGGGCTTGTATCTATTTTGGGGTGGGTCAATCGGTGCAATAAGAACACCAGACCTCTTGCAAAAATCCGAAAATACCCTGAAACCATCTGCGTCAATCGGTGTTTATCTGCCCGATATCTGCGGTTGCTCTATGACTCGAAGATTTTTGCAAGAGGTCTACCATACACACTGAATCGGTGCGCCGAGGCGCACTCTACAAACTATTAGAAAAACAAATGACTTTCCGGCTGAATATTAATTTCCAGCGGCACAGCTTGCGGGTCAGACGAAAGAGCAAACATAATCGCATTTGCAGCGGTTTCGGTACTCAGCATTTTTGAGCGGTCTACCTTCAAACTCACATTATCCCAAAACGGAGAATCCACCCCGCCAAAATAGAATAGCGTAAACTTAACACCGTAGCGACGCAACTCATCTGCCATACACTTGCTGAAACCAACTACCCCAAACTTTGAAGCGCAATAAGCAGTTCCCATCGCCATCGAATGCTTACCCAAAATCCCGATGACATTGCAAATGTGGCCGGATTTGCGCTCTTTCATCACATTCGCGGCGGCTTGAGATGTGTAAAAACTGCCTTTCAAGTTCAAGTCAAGCATCGCATCTAAATCAGCGGGTTCTAACTTGTTCCACTGCTTGAGAATTCCGGCACCGGCGGCGTTTATGAGGGCATCAATTTGTCCGAAATGTTCGACAGTTTTTTGCATCAGCGTCTCGACTTGCGACAAATCGGTGATGTCTGTAGGTACGCACAGTACCTCTGTTGTTGAAAGTTCGCCTGCTAAAGTGTTTAACTTACTGCTGTCTCTGGCGGCGAGCACTAGCGTCGCACCCGCATCGGCGAGTTTGCGGGCTACTGCTGAACCGATGCCGCCAGTCGCACCCACCACAACCACAACTTTGTCCTGCATATGCCTTTACATTTCTTTACGTTCAGATTTTATGATAACTCATGTTATTGGGAATGGGGCATGGGGCATGGGGCATGGGGCATGGGGCATGGGCCAAACAGGGCTAGATACTGTAACGCGATTCTTGGACAGAGTTACCCATTAATAGACTTTTTGGGTAACTCTCTAGCGAGTCTTTCAATAACATCACTAAGACTGCTTGCGGTAAGTTGAACTCGCTGTTCCTCTAACCAATTAGTAGCAGTCTCGGTCAGACTTAGATTAACTTTACGCTTAGGCTCATTATAAATCTTTTTTCTAGGCATCCTGTTATTCCGTATTAATTCCGTATATAATGATATTAAGGCAAAAACGAGGTAAAAACAAGGTAAAAACAAGGTAAAAACAAATGTTGCTAAGCTTTAAGACGGAACTGAAACCAAACAATAAACAGGTGTCACTATTCCGTCAACATTGCGGAGTAGCAAGACACGCTTACAACTGGGCTAACGCAATTATCCTTGAAACATTGAAAGTTAGGGAGACAGACAAACTGGTCAAAATCCCTTCTGCTATCGATCTTCACAAGCGATTGGTAGCAGAAGTTAAGCCTTTATACCCTTGGTATTATAAGTCTTCAAAAGCAAGTCCACAACAGGCTTTAGCTGAATTGAGGACAGCTTGGGATAGATGCTTTAAAAAAGTTTCCAAACAACCTAGATTCAAGAAAAAAGGTGTATCGGGTGACTCTTTTTACTTAGAACAAGGAACAAAAACAAAACCAGGGATAAGTAACGATGGTAAGCGTGTTAAGTTGCCTAAGATTGGTTGGGTTAGACTGCACGAAGCACTGCCAATTACAGCCTTTCACAACTGCGTAAGTAGATCGGCGCAAAAAAACCGAACTATGTTAAAATAAGTAAACAAAGAGAATACATCTACTAAGGTAACTCAATATATGGGCGCTAGATTAAGGGTATTCCTGACTCAACAACA
>JBBSNU010000667.1:0-2966 GCA_038260455.1 Chroococcales cyanobacterium
ATTGCGTCTAGCATTAGTTCTAGGTTAATGAATTTATTTACATTATATCTTTCCCGTGCTGATAGTTTTTTCCGACGTTGCGGTCGGATCTCACTATCTTGATTCATAAATTTTAATGAACTTATATTTCGCGCCTCTACCGTGAAGGGGGATGCGCGATCGAGCAATAGCCAGATTTAGCGAGGTCTGCCGAGGTCATCTACCAGATAGCAATACACCTATGTCGGGCTATTCGGGAATTTCTGCCGATCGCCACCGATAGGAGTATCAACTAAAATAGCCGTAGCTTGCGGGGCTCCCAGCCATCGATCCCTGGCCGTTATTGCTGACCAACTGTCATAATATACATAATTATTCATGATGCTTTAATTAAAGCTTTAGATTTCAACTGGCAATTGTGGCTTGAGAGTAATGAACGCTACTACAGATTATTTAACATTTGAATTCAAAAAAAGCGGGCGATCGGCAAATTCCGGCATTCCGAGCTCGGCTTACGTGCATATACCTTTTTGTCGCCGCCGCTGTTACTACTGCGATTTTCCGGTTTTTGTGGTGGGCGATCGCAAAAATGGCGAAAATTCCGGCACAATCGTGCAATACGTTGCCGCACTGTGTCAAGAAATTCAAGCAACTCCAAATTTAGGCGCATCTCTGAAAACTGTTTTTTTTGGTGGCGGCACGCCTTCGCTGCTTTCTGTCAGTCAGTTGAGCCATATTTTAGAGACTTTAGACGGCAAATTTGGGATTGCTGCTGGGGCGGAAATTTCTATAGAAATAGACCCTGGTACTTTTACTTTAGAACAGTTGCGGGGATATGTAGCGGCGGGAGTAAATCGAGTTAGTTTGGGAGTGCAAGCTTTTCAGGATGAATTGCTGCAAGCTTGCGGGCGATCGCACTCTGTGGCAGAAATTTTTGAAGCAGTAGAAATAGTGCGATCGGCCGGGATTGTCAATTTCAGTTTAGATTTAATTTCGGGACTGCCGCACCAAACTTTAGAACAGTGGGAAACTTCCCTCAAATCGGCGGTAGAAATTGGCCCGACTCACCTGTCGAGTTACGACTTAATTGTTGAGCCTGGAACGGCCTTCGGGCGCTACTTTGAAGCAGGCGCGCAGCCACTACCTGCAGATGAAACCGCTGCTGAAATGTACCGTTTGGCGCGCTCAATTTTGACTGGGGCTGGTTACGAACATTACGAAATTTCTAATTACGCTAAGCCCGGTTATCAGTGCCGCCACAACCGCGTCTATTGGGAAAATCGCCCTTATTACGGTTTGGGAATGGGGGCGGCGAGTTACGTGGAAGGGCGGAGGTTGACAAGACCTCGCAAAACTCAAGAATATTATCAGTGGGTGCGATCGATCTGTGCGATCGCTTCAGCAGCTACCCCGAAAATAGGGGAGGAAACCCAGCAGGATATTTACCCAGCACTCGATCAAAATTTTCAAGTTTCAGAAAATGACATTTTGTTAGAAACGCTGATGCTAGGTTTGCGTTTAGCAGAAGGAGTTAGCCTGTCGGCGCTGACTCAACAGTTTACGCAGCAAACAGTCGATCGAATTTGGGATTGTTTGCAACCCTACTGGCGGCTGCGATGGGTGGAAATCGTGACAGCCGATGGGGCGATTCCCTACGGGATAGATCCGCTTGAGGGAACTTTAGACGAAGGCGCGAAACTGCCGCTTTCGGGAAATTTGAGGTTGAGCGATCCAGAAGGTTTTTTATTTTCCAATACAATTTTAGCCGATTTGTTCAGCCAGCTAGGCAAGGATAACTAGCTAGTGTCTGGGTTGTACAACCTCAGACAGTAGCCGAGGGCGATCGAGCCAGGACAGCAAATTCAACATTAAGCCAAATAAATTGCCCCCTAGTTTGATACCGTCAAAAAAGATATGTTTTCTATCGATCCCTCAACAAAACTTAAAATCTAACTAAGCCTTGAGGTAGACGCAGCGACTGAAATCCGGCTGTCATACTTGAGAGTGAAGATTTTAAAAAGATATCGATGGAAACTCTAACTCTCAAACGCCACAAAATTCACAGCGAACCCATTCTTGTAACTAGCGATCGGCGCTGTACTTCTACTTCTAAATGCGCTTTTTGCTGTCACTACAAAGATCCAAGGGGATCGGTTGGTCACTGTCAATTGTTGAGCGCACCTGTGAGGGGAGGATGGAAGTCTTGCACTTTAGCAGTGCCGCCTTTTACACCTTCTTGGGAACAGGTAGAAAACGGCAATGTTTCCCCCAGAGGCATTTATTGATAGACCCAAACTATGTCTATTTTTTATTGTAATATGTTATATTAAAATCAGGCTAACAGCCGATGGATTACACAATTTCACAAACAAGTAAAAAAAATGAATTTGACAATGAATGAGGTGATTTCCGAACCTAATACGCGCATTTTGTGTTGGTATCTCAACAATACTAGCAAAGTGCAAATTGCTCGAATTACAAATATTCCTAATTGGTATTTTGAGCGGACGGTGTTTCCGGGAGAACGTTTTTTGTTTGAAGCGGTACCGGAAGCTAAATTAGAAATTTGGACAACTGCAGAGAATGGTGGTGTGGCGTGCGAGCCAATTTTGTGCGATCGGCTGCAAGTAGAAGAATTAAGCACCGCTGATTGAACCGGATCGAAAATGCTAGGGTGCGTCAGTTTTGACATCTTAAAATCGTGTCGAAAAAGTCTCATGCTGACGCACCCTAGATTTAATTCCGGGCGTGGCTGATTAGTAGGGTGCGTCAGCTTTGACATCTTAAAATCGTGCCGAAAAAGTCTCATGCTGACGCACCATTGATTTAATTCCGGGCGTGGCTGATGAGTAGGGTGCGTCAGTTTAGACAGTTTAAAATCGTGCCGAAAAAGTCTCATGCTGACGCACCAATGATTTAATTCCGGGCGTGGCTGATGAGTAGGGTGCGTCAGTTTAGACAGTTTAAAATCGTGCCGAAAAAGTCTC
>JBBSNU010000668.1:0-2935 GCA_038260455.1 Chroococcales cyanobacterium
ACTTCCTTAGCAATCCGCATCGCCACTGCTTGAGTGCTGCGGCTGCTAGTTTTCATCGAGGCTTGCAATTCTTTGAGGGCGAATTCAGCCAAAGCCAGAACATCGATGCTGGGAACAGTATTGATTTCGGCGGTTTGTTCGGTGGAGGTGGCCGGAATGAAGTTGAGGGCAGAAGCGGTGTTGCAGTTGACGGTGTTGGTGGCAGTTTTGACAGTCATGGCGTTTATCCGGTAGTAGCGTACAGCGGGCGAGGAGATTTCTCAGAGAGCGAGGCGGCAGTTGCTGGCGGTTTTGCTTGCTGTGCTGATTCAACTCTCTATACATTGAATATAGGGAAGTAGAGATAATCGCAGTGATGCCAGTGTTCCACTCTCTCATGCAACAGTTTTTGGCTGCTGAATCTGATTCTAAGCGCTGGCTGTGGAAGATATATTTTATTACCCTTAAATCCTTACTGTACAAGCATTCTGAGCTGTAATTCCGGTAGGGCGATCGCGACAAAGATGGACGGTGTTCCGGGGCCGCTGAGTGGACAATTTAGCAACTGGCCTTTTGAGGCTATTTTCGGCGTTGGAGATTGTGGAATCGAGAGTTGGCAGGGTGTAGCGAACTGCACTATCTTCAAAACCTACGCCACAGCATTTAGGAAACCCGGTTAATCTGCAAATTTGTTTTAAAAAGGCGCAACGGATTTTTTGGAACGAACCGCGAAGACGCAAAGGACACGAAGGAAGAGAAGAGAAGTAGTAGTGTAGGGTGTGCTTAGCTAGCACCGCCTGGGCCCTCGGCCAACGATTCATATCAAATCCGGTAGCATCGGGATTATGTAGTGCGAGCGTCCCCGCTCGCGATCGACTTCGCTCTTAGGGGACGATCGCACTATTAATGATTAAAATATATAATTCCGATGCTATCGGAAACAATATCAACCGGATTCTCTCTCTAAGACCAAAGTCACCGGCCCGTCATTATCTATTAAGACTTGCATTTGAGATCCAAAGCAGCCTGTTTCGACTTTTAAGCCGCTCTGGCGCAACTTTTCGACAAATTTCTCATAAAGTTTCTCGGCGGCTTCTGGTGCGGCAGAGCGATCGAACGAAGGCCGCCGACCTTTGCGACAGTCGCCGTAGAGGGTAAACTGACTGACAACTAGCAACTCGCCGCCGATGTCTTCTACTGATTTGTCCCAGCGGCCGCCCTCGCTGGCTGAGTCGGGAAACAAACGCAATTCCAGGCATTTACGAGCCATCCAGTCGAGTTCTGCTTCGGTGTCGGTGTCCGCAATACCTACAAGCAAGTTGAGTCCGCAGCCAATTTTGCCGACAATTTCACCGTTAATTTCGACTTGAGACGATTTGACTCGCTGGATGATTACTCGCATTTATAGCAGCGGACAGTTGACAGTTAAGTGTAAAAATCAAAACTTTTCTTGAGTACAACCGAATTAACATTGGTTCGATCGTTCCGGGAGCATCTCAGTTTTGCAAAAAGCATTTTTTTATTATAGTGCGAGCGTCCCCGCTCGCGTATTGTACTCGCGAGCGGGGACGCTCGCACTATAAATTCAAAACTGATATGCTCCCGATCATTCCGACTTTAGGCCGCATAATTCTGAGGACTAAAGCCCGATCGATCGAACTGTGAGACATTGGCGATCGCAGCCAAGTCTCCCTGCTTAATTTTCAAGCTTTAGTTTTTCCCAAAACCTTTGCCGCGATTGGGTGCAGGCATACAGAGACAGTTTTCGATTTGCGATCGCAAAGTCTCAGTATCCAAACCCTGACCGATCAAAACAAGCTGGTTTTTTGGCTCACCTTTCCACTCGTCATCATCCATCGAAAATCGCTTGCCGCTCAAGTGAAAAATATGCCGTTTCGGACTTTCTTCAAACCACATAATACCTTTCGCGCGAAACACGTTTGTTGGCAATTGGTTGTCTAAGAAATATTGAAATTTCCTCAGAGAAAACGGCTTGTCACTCTGGAAAGAAATTGAAGTAAATCCGTCATTTTCTAAATGGTCGGAGTGGTCGTGATGGTCGTGTCCGTGAGCGCTATGGTCGTGAGTGCTATGGTCGTGATGTTCGTGTCCGTGAGCGCTATGGTCGTGATGATCGTGCTCGTGATGATCGTGAGCGCTATGATCGTGAGCGCTATGATCGTGATGATCGTGAGCGCTATGATCGTGAGCGCTAGGAGTTTCCTCAGAGAAATATTTCCCTGATTCAAACAATCCTATACTGAGGATGAGCGGTAGGGGAACTTCCGATTTTACTGCTCGCAAAATTCGAGCACCTTCTTTGATATCGCGAATCTTAACTTCCAACAAATCTAAATCTGCTTCTTCAACCAAATCTGTTTTGTTGAGGACAATAATATCGCCGTAAGCTATTTGACTGTAAGCTGCTTCAGAGTTAAACAAATCTAAGCTATAGTTGGCCGCGTCTACGACTGTAACTATCGAATCGAGACGGGTCATGTCGCGCAGTTCCGTGCTTAAAAAAGTTAGAGCAACAGGCAGCGGGTCGGCGAGTCCGGTTGTTTCTACTACTAGATAATCGAGATTTTCTTGACGTTCTAAAACTTTGTAAACTGCATTTACCAAATCTTCATTAATAGTGCAGCAGATGCAGCCGTTGTTCAGCTCAACCATGTTGTCGTCGCTGGTGACAATTAGTTCGTTGTCGATGCCGATTTCGCCAAATTCATTGACCAAAACTGCTGTTTTCAAACCTTGCTGGTTGCTCAGGATATGGTTGAGCAGGGTTGTTTTGCCGCTGCCGAGAAACCCTGTAATGATGGTAACGGGTAAGCCGTGTTTGGGAGCGTCCATCGCCGGTTCTGTCTCGGACTGAGTTAGAGATTGCATAGCTTGACTGTCAAATAATGTCGATCGCACTTTTCTTGTGTTTCTTATTCTATCTTATTTAGGACAA
>JBBSNU010000669.1:0-2934 GCA_038260455.1 Chroococcales cyanobacterium
AATTCTGTTTGCCTTTTTTATGACCATTTTTATTGATATGAGTTGATTTGCATTCAGGGCATTGCATAATATTTATTTTAAATGTGTGTTATTTTTGACGTTCGGAGGACAACTTCATCATACCATTGTTCAGCAACGCCTGGAACTTAAGGGCGATCGCGTGCAAAAGATTATTATCGGCACGCAGCTCAACTAAAATATTGCCCAACAGTCCAAAAATCCCGCGTACAGGTTCGTAGTAAGGACTTCAGTCCTTCTTATTTATGATAATTTTCAGCCTTTCGGTGAGTTGACTGGAGGGCTTTTTCCTGATGTGCGATCGCCCCTGATAAAATAGTATAATGTTAGTGTTTTTAATCTTTGTCTTTCGTGAGTGAGTTTGATCCGACTAATTTAGAGATGGATAACTCCCACCACTAGGAGGCAATTAGAGTCAGTAACTCAGGTCTAAAGACACGCTCGCTTGCAAGAGAAATCAAACAAGCTGTACTGACCAGCCTAAGACTTTCGAGGTCTACGTTTTTTGAGTCACGACACCCTGGGATGCGAAGCTAGTTCCTTGCTCTGTCACTTGTAGTTAAACAGTCTTAAGGTCACTGAGACAGTGCTGCAAGTCTAAAAAGCACGCCAAACATTGACCGACAAGCTAACTTTACCAGCAATGAGTTAGGGACAACCATATCCCGCCGGGGGGACAACCATATCCCCCCACCCCCTTTTTAAGATTCACGGGGATTGAAATTCCCCGTGTCGTTTTCCTCTCAAGACTAAAGTTGCGCTCGTTTCCCACTTACCGTCTTTCTTTTATGAAATGCAGTATTCAAGGATGTCCAGGTACTTATGAGGAGCGGGAAATCATTCACGTTGTTCGATACCAAGGTGAAATCGTCGTAATCGATAAAGTTCCCGCAGAGGTTTGTACATTCTGTGGCGATATTCTCCTAAAACCGAAGACTGTTCGACAAATTGAAGAGTTACTCAAAACAAAAATAAAACCTGCACGTTCAGTGCCACTTTATGAGTATTCAGCATCAGGTAAACGTTAGTACGAAACACATTAAAAAGTAAGGTGCGCGGCGCGCACCCTACAAGTTAGAAAATAAGGCGCGCAATGCGTACCCTACTAATTAGCTGTTCTGGGGAACAGGAGAAGAAACGCTCGACGCACCAGTCTTAGCCCGCTTCTTGATCAAGATTGGCTTGACGCTGTTTTCTCCACCAATCGGGGGATCTTCTTGTTGAGCGTAATCAGCGCCCATCCAAGCAGGACGGCTTTGATCGAAGGCCATTTGCAAAGCAGCAGCGGCGATCGCGTGGGGGTCGTACTCTTCGGACAACTGAGACACCAGAGGTAAGAAAGATGCCATCCGTTCGCCAGCCAAAGCTTCGCGAACTTTACCCTGCATCTTTTCCAACTGACGCGCTTCAATTTGTGCCCGTGTGGGAATGTTTCGCACCGTCAAGCTCGATCGCACATGGCGTTCAATCAAGCGCAATTTGCGGCGATCGACCGGTTGAATCAGCGTAATCGCCGTTCCTTCGCGACCAGCCCGGCCTGTGCGTCCGATCCTGTGAACGTAGCTTTCCACGCTATCGGGCAAATCGTAGTTAATTACGTGAGTCAAGTGATCCACGTCCAAGCCCCGCGCCGCAATATCAGTCGCCACTACCCAGCGGACTTGACATTGGCGGAACCGATGCAGCAAGCGTTCCCGCTGTGCCTGGTTCAAATTACCGTGATACTCGTCAACGCTGTGGCCTGCTGCTTGCAGTTGGCTGGTAAGTTCTGCCGCCGACTGCCGCGTCCGCACAAAAATCAGCGCCGATTCCGGGTCTTCCATTTCTAGAATTGGCTGCAAAGCTCTTGCCTTAGACCAGCCGCGGGGAATCATGTACACGCCTTGGCTAATGCGCTTCGGCGTTGCTTTTGGCTGTTCTACGGTGACGTTGACTGGGTTACGCAAATGGCGCGTTACCAATTTCCGAATGGAAGCTTCCATCGTCGCCGAGAAAAATGCCGTTTGACGATCTTTTGGTGCAGCATCCAAGATTTTTTCCACATCTTGGATAAAGCCCATGCTGAGCATTTCGTCAGCTTCGTCCAAAACCAGCCATTGTATTTTGTCTAGTTTCAGGCTGCCGCGGCTGAGCATATCTAATATGCGTCCGGGTGTCCCGACAACTATGTGAACGCCGCGCTTCAAACGCTGCATTTGGCGATCTATCGATTGACCGCCGTACACTGTCAGAACTTGCAGAGAGCGACCTACTTTTACCGGGCCTTCCTTGCTGATACCGCTCAAATCGCGGATAGCTTCAGTTACCTGCATCGCCAATTCGCGGGTCGGTGTCAGCACCAGTGCTTGCACCGCAATTAAATCTAGATCGATCCGCTCCAAGATTGGCAACGAGAATGCTGCCGTTTTGCCCGTTCCTGTTTGGGCTTGACCCACAACGTCGCGACCTGCTAGCAAGTGCGGAATTGCTTGTACTTGGATGGGAGTAGGTTCTGTAAAGCCTAGTGTTTCCAGATGGAGAACGAGTTCTTCCGAAAGACCTAAGCCTTCAAACAATAAATTCATTAATGCTCCTAATAACGAGTCTTAGCCTTCTAAGTTGCCCAACTCGGATGCCGATTTCTGCTCGGCGGCAGGAACTCACTATGAGTTCTGCGTGGTGCTGCGCCTGCGCGCACCTTTTTAAATAGCAATCGAGTATAGGGCAGCTCCGTCGATGGTGACTAATTTACCAATTCGACAGCCGTCTTTGATTTTGTGACATCAACGATACCAACCGCCAGCGATCGGGTTATCGACTTCCAACATTCTTAAAATAGTACATTGGACTTCCTTTGAGGTACTTGCAAGCTTTCTCTCTAGGGCATTTTATAGTGAGGATGATGACCAGCCCCACTGAACTGCACTACATAGTAGT
>JBBSNU010000670.1:0-2906 GCA_038260455.1 Chroococcales cyanobacterium
AGCCCTATACTAGGTTTTAACCTCAGATACGGATTTCCCTTTTTAAGCTTGCTAGGCATAGCTGCAGCAGCTACAGCAACCAAATTAAAAACTCCGAATCAAGTTGTCGTAGCAGTTGTTTTAATTAGCAGTCTTTCTGGCATTATTAGCAACATAATTTTTGACCTAGTTAAAAATGCTTCTTTTACCGGCAACAGTATTGTTTGGGGAAGCGGGTTGATTGACCAGTTTAAATCCGAGCCAGTGGAAGCCCTCAATGTGGTGATGAAAATATTAGCTCCCTATTGGCTAATTTTAGCAATATACCTGTTAGCTTATATTTGCTTCATGCTGTTGGGTGGGATTTTGTTTAAGCAAAGTTCAAGTTTAATCGAGTTAAAAAATAAACTGGTAAACTTAAAAAAATCGAGTTATATCATGATAATTTGTCTGTGTATAGCATTGATGGTAAGTGCTAGTTCGGTGGCGAGGGAAAAGCGAGATATTGCTAGAACCCAATTGTATCGCGGCATTTACGAGTATATCGATCAAAATACAGTACCGGATGAAAGAATCGGCTTCTTTTTGAGTTCCCGCAGCTACCTATTTTATGGGAGAAATTTGGACAGAAAAGTTTTATATGTGCCGTTTAGAGCCGATCGACTTCCGGCATGGATTGACAACCTCCGACAAAATAAAATTACCCTTGTGGGATTCGGGCCCCTGACTGAGACAGACGAATACACCAAACAAGCTTTATTTGGGCTGACAAGTCCCGAGGGCCCGCTACAACCAGTTTTCGGCAAAGATTTTAATACTGAGTCGGTACTGTATCGCTTGAAAAATTAAAATTGCACTTGTTAGTTTGTAAGGTGTACGGGGCGCAGCCGGTCAACCGCAAATGTCAGGGAGATAAACGCGGATAAACGCAGATTATTTGAATAATTGAGAGCGATTGAATGGGGAGCATCTCAGTTTTGATTTTATCGCGCGAGCTGGCGCGAGCTCGCTATATATCAACCCCGCGCGAGCTCGCCACAGCTCGCACTGTAAATAAATTCCTTTTTCGCAAAAGTGAGATGCTCCCGATTGAATGCAATTGCTTATCTCTTCTTTTACTTTGGGGCTTCTACTTTCTGCATCCTGTCTCCTGCCTTATTCTTTCTTCTTGCTGCTATAATGAACAAAGCTAAAACTCTATTTTCAATTATTGTTCCGACTTACAATCGGCCTGAGAAATTAGCGCAGTGTCTTCAGTCTTTTGTTGAACTAGAATATCCGCGCGATGGGTTTCAAGTCATTGTCGTTAACGACAGCACGGAAATATCTGCAGAAAGTACAATTTCTCCTTTTCAAAATCAGCTAAATCTCACACTTTTGACACAACCGAACTCTGGCCCGGCTAGGGCGCGAAATACTGGGGCTTTTGCAGCCGAGGGCAAATTTTTAGTGTTTACGGACGATGACTGTACTGTGGCGGCAGATTGGCTGCGAAATTTGGAACAGCGATTTATGGAAACACCAGATTGTTTGATTGGAGGTCGGACTGTCAACGCGCTGCAGGATAACATCTATTCTACTGCTAGCCAGCAATTGATCGACTACCTTTACAGTTATTACAATGCTATTGGCGATCGCGCGCAATTTTTTACTTCTAACAATTTTGCCCTTTCCGCTGAGGCTTTCCAAAAAATCGGCGGGTTTGACACGACTTTTTCGCTAGCGGCGGGAGAAGACCGGGAATTTTGCTTTCGCTGGCTTAATGCTGGAGGCTGCGCGGTCTACCGTCCCGAAGTTACAGTTTATCACTTTCACGCCCTAACTCTGGGCAAATTTTGGCGGCAACAGTTCAATTACGGTAGAGGTGCTTTTTTGTTTGGGCAAATTATCTCGAACAGCGGGGCTAAGGGGAAACTGCAACATCCGTCGTTTTATTTGAATTTGCTCGCTTATCCATTTTCCCACGCAGCGGGTATTCAAAAGCTATTAATTGCAGCATTATTTTTAGTTTCTCAGGCGGGTATTGCTGCGGGTTTGTTTTGGGAGAAAAATGTTTTTGTTGAGAAATAGAATTTCATTAATGAACCGCAGAGAGCGCAGAGAGCGCAGAGAGAAAAGCCGAGTTAGTAGTTAGTAGGTGCGTCAGCTTTGAGCCGTTAATCATTGATAAAATAATTCGTGGCTGACGCACCCTACAACTTCGCAGGTATCTGAAAAATTACATAAATCCGTGTTCGGCTAAGAATTCAGGTGTAATTGTTCCCAAACTGTTAATGGCGGGGGTTTCTTCCCAGGATTCGGGATGTGCTTGTCGGCCGCTGCGGAGAAATTTTGCTACGTATTTGCCGAGTATATCTGCTTCTAAGTTTACTAAACTTCCTGGTTGCAAATATTTGAGATTGGTTTCGGAAAAACTGTGGGGAATTACGGCAATTTCAAACCAATTTCCGTCTGCATCGCAATCGGCCACGGTTAAGCTGATGCCGTTGATGGCGATGCTGCCTTTGGAAACGATGTAGGGTGCGATTTGACGCTGCCATGCCGAATTAGCTGCTGGTGGGGCTGCAAACCTCATCTCCCAAGCGTTGGCGGTTTGGGTTGATGTGGCTAAACTGCCGATCGAATCTACGTGCCCCGTCACAAAATGTCCGCCTAATTTGCTACCGGCGCGCAGGGAGGTTTCGAGGTTCACCCAAGCATCGGGGAATGAGTCCAAAGTTGTGCGGCGCAGGGTTTCTGGGGAAGCGATGGCGACAAAACCTTGGGGCAGAACTTCTACTACTGTCAAACAAACTCCATCGACGGCTACGCTGTCCCCAATGGCTAAATCTTGTAAAATCTGGTAGGAGTTGCTTGAGGTGCAGGAAATTTGGAAGTAGTCGTTACCTAGTGACTTCAGTTTTCCGAGAGATTGAATTAGTCCTGTA
>JBBSNU010000671.1:0-2901 GCA_038260455.1 Chroococcales cyanobacterium
GTCGATCGCCTAATTGCGATCGGCGATGCAGCATCTTTGCAATCTCCCTTAGTATTCACCGGTTTCGGCTCTCTCATCCGCAATCTTTTTCGATTAACAGATTTATTGGATACAGCTTTAAAGCACAATTTATTAAGTGCCAAACACTTAAACCAAATTCGTGCTTACCAGAGCAATATATCAGTAACTTGGCTGTTTTCTAAAGGGATGATGGTGCCGACGGGGCGCACTTTGCCACCCCAAAGAATTAATTCAATGCTCAATACCTTTTTCGGTCTTTTGGCAGAACAAGAACTCAGCGTCGCGGAAACTTTTATTAAAGACAGAGCCGACTGGCTAACTTTCAATCAATTGGCAATTAAAGCAGCCAGAAAAAATCCTTCTCTCCTGTTGTGGATTTTAGATTTTGTCACCTTCCGGGATATTTTGCGCTGGCTTGGGAGTTACTTGAATTTTACTCTTTTGGCTTTGGCGAGTTTCCTATTCGGATGGCTTCCGAGTTTCGCCCGCAAAATACAGCCTTGGTTGGAGCCGCGCTATCCGGCTGTTTGGCTGTGGCTGTTGGCTACCAGCTATGCTCTCACCTACGGGATGGGAAAAGGGAAAAAAATAGTTTCGAGTTAAGTTTGTAGTGAGGACTTCAGTCCTCAAACTCCTAAACGGCGCGCACAAATATCGGTTCGTAGTACGGACTTCAGTCCGTTCGTAATACTCAGGAATAAAAATTTAATAACTTAAGCGATTGCTCGTTACCAGGCTCTGCCTGGTAATGTAGATCCGGAGGCTCTGCCTCCTTTTTTCTTGCAACTTACAGGAGAGAGGACTGTAGGAGGTGTTTAAGTTATTAAGTTTTCGATCCTTAATAATACCATGCGAGAAAAAATGTTGCAACAATAAAATTGTTGGGCGGAGTGAAACGGAGGGTTGTTTCGTTCACCCAATGTGTAAGGTGCGTCGCTATTAGATTTTCACTCTTTTTTAGAGATTGTCGATGGCGACACACCCTACATAAGCTGTTGCATTAATTTGGAAAATTGGTATAAGATTCGATCGCGAAAACAAACTGAAGTCCGCACTACAAACTTGGGAAAACGGACGGTCGTCCGCACTACAAACTGTTTTGTTGTGGTAATAAATCGCCCGTGATATTATCCCAAGCTGAAACCCTACTTGCTGTCTTTTGGGTAATTGGTAAATCTGTGCAATTACCAATTACCGCATTGAGTTAACTATCGAAAACTCGGCAATTCAATTTCAGCGAGCGATCGACGTTTTTTAGAAGCCCGCAGCGGACTAGCAATCAAAGTCAGCCAGTCTGGTTGCGCGATTGCTGTAGGTATGGCTTCACTCGATCGCCCTTCTTGAATACCAAAGGTTTCAACAGAATTCAAAATTTGAACCGCCCTGGCCAATTCTTCGCTGCCCGATTTGACAGCAACAGTTTCTGGTTCTGACTCAGTTATCAGCAATTCAGGCTCCTCCACCGCAACCTCCGAATCAGTTACAGCCTCCTGAGTCCGGTAGGTTTCGCTCTCCTGCAATTGAAGGACGGATGCTTGGGCTAACTTGTTGAGTTCCTGATTGGCTGTGGGTTCAATGTCGATCGCCTCTTCAGCAGCCGCTGCATCTGGATGCTCTTCGGGCTCTGACCAAGGTTGGACAGGGGAAGCGTTGAAGGCTGGCGGCAGCGGAACTTGAGAGTTTTTGACCGTCGCCAGCAACGATTCTAATTGCTTTTGCGCCAAATCGTCCTCACTGTCAGGCGGCTCGTGAGTCGGCGGCTTCTGCGGCATCTCCAAACTTCTTTCCAAGGCCGCTTTGAATTGCAAAGTTTGGCGCTGCTGGCGGTGCAAGCGCGATCGCAATTCTCGGCAAACATTTTCTGTGGCTACTAGCTGATGAAACTGTTCGTTGTAGCGCTGCACGGTAGACGCACATTCCCGCTCAACAATCGCTAGCCTGGTTTGGCTGCTTGCTAACTTACTTCTTAAACTCTCCACTAAAATTTCTTGACTCTGGAGGGTTTGATGGGAAACTTCCACTTTGCTAAACAGCCGCGTCAATTGTTCTTGAGTGTTTTCGAGTTCAGCAGTCTGCTTTTCTAGCAAGGCTTCGCGATGCTGCCAGTTTTTTTGGGACTCTTCGAGCGCTGTTTCTAGCTGGGCGATGCGCTGCAAAAGGTCGCGGTTGCATTCGTGCAGCGCTTGCATCAGGGTTACTGGGGTCGATCCTTTGGCCTGACGCTGTTCGGCATTACCGAGCAGATTTTTGAGGTTCTCTGAAATCGGCGGTGTTCCCGCCGAGGCTGGCTGTGTCAGAGATTGCAAATTTTTTGTTTCTGCTGTTGTCGGAATTTCATCTACGCTGAGCGCGTTGGGAAAATCTAATGTTTGCCAGTCTTCTTCTGGCTGTTGGGGAGCCGCAGGAGTATTTGTCGCAGGGGGGGCGATCGGCTCAAAACCCCCAGCAGCGGCCAAATTTGACTGCAATGGTTCGGTATCCGATTGAACAGCAGGGTGCGGTTGATGCTGATTAGCTCGAAGATCAGCTTCTGACATAGCTTTTTATCCCAATAGTCACAGAGTCTCAGATACAGTCTATCCTTATAGATTCTCTAAAAGGAAGCCCCCAGCCATTAGTTATTGCTCAATACGGTTCAGTTTATTTTAGATTTTAGATTCTTCGACTTCGCGAGCGAACAAGTTTTAGATTTTAGATTGGCGATTGGGGATTTGGGGATTTGGGGATTTGGGGATTTATAGGGTCTTCTGGGTTTGAGGTGATAATAAAAACTAATTAGAAAAGCAAGCTAATAGTCGAGCTCGAAAATTGTCGAAATTAACAAATCCATAGGCTTGACGCTTAATCACTTTGAGGCGATTGTTGATTCCCTCCATCACA
>JBBSNU010000672.1:0-2896 GCA_038260455.1 Chroococcales cyanobacterium
CACCTCCGTGGGTTGAAGACGGAGCGGTTAAAATTACGTTTCTATGTTTTTGCCCTTACCTACTTAGCTGAAATTTTAACACTAATATGACTATTCAAAAATTTGTTGTCACCGCCGACCAAATGCGGCAAATAGAAGCGAAAATATTTGCTGCTGGAATGCCAGTCGCAGCTTTAATGGAAAAAGTCGCCGGATTGATTGCTAAACGCATTCAACAGCTTTTGAAGGCAGAAGGAAGTTCGGCAACAAGCAATGTACGGGATTTAACGGATAACAGGAAAAGGGAAGAAGGGAAAAAGATTGTTAATTCTCAATTACCAGTTATCGGCGTATTAGTTGGGCCAGGACATAATGGTGGCGATGCTTTAGTTGTGGCTCGCGAATTACACTTTCAAGGATTTCCCGTAGTTATTTACTGCCCGTTTTCTAAGGTTAAAGAACTCACAAAAAGTCATGCTGATTATGCCCGTTGTTTAAATATTCCATTTGTTGACAAAGTTGAATCGCTGAACAAATGCGATTTGCTGATCGATGGTTTATTTGGCTTTGGATTGGAACGAGAAATTACTAATCCCACCGCCTGCGCTATTGATGAAATAAATAATTTAAACATACCCATTTTTAGTATAGATATTCCATCGGGAATTCATACAGATACCGGAGCAGTTTTGGGGACGGCAATCAGAGCAAAACATACATTGTGTTTGGGATTGTGGAAAATGGCATTTCTGCAAGACCAAGCGTTAGAATATATCGGCAGTTCTGAATTAATTGATTTTGATATTCCCACAGCAGATATTGCAGCAATATTGGGCGATTCGCCAGCAATTCAACGCATTACCAAAGCATTAGCAATGCAGCATTTGCCCTTGCCCAGATCGCCAATTTCGTACAAATACACCAACGGTAATATACTGATTGTTGCAGGTTCCCGCCGCTACACCGGAGCCGCAATTTTGTCAGCATTGGGAGCAAGAGCAAGCGGTGTCGGAATGCTGTCAATTGCTGTTCCTGAGTCGATTAAACCGATATTGAGCAGTCATTTGCCAGAGGCTTTAGTTATCGGATGTCCTGAAACCCCAAGCGGTGCAATTAGCGAGTTGCCGGTAGCAATAGATTTGAGCAGTTACGATGCGATCGCCGCCGGGCCCGGTCTGACATTGGAAGCCGCGATCGCTGTAGAATCTCTACTGGATAGCGATCGACCTCTGGTTTTAGATGCCGACGGTTTAAATATCCTCGCTCAACTCGGCACAATCCCGATTTTGTCGGAACGCCGAGCACTGACAATTATCACGCCTCACCAGGGCGAATTCAAGCGTTTGTTTCCCGAATTAGCAGGCAAAATAGGCGATAGTCGAATTGCAGCAACTCAAGCCGCGGCTGAGCTTTGCGGTGCAGTCGTGTTGTTCAAAGGAGCGAGAGTTTGCATAAGTTGGAAGGATGACGGCGATTCCCTACAGGATAGCTACGCCGCGCGTACCGTCACCTATCTCAACGCCGAAAGCACCCCAGCCCTCGCCAGAGGCGGCAGCGGCGACGTTCTCACGGGCTTGTTAGGGGGACTGTTAGCAGGTGCGATCGGCCGCAAATCCCCAGCTCAAGCAGTTGCAGCAACAGCAGTTTGGTGGCACGCTCAAGCCGCAATCATGGCAGCCAAAGAACGGACAGAATTAGGAGTAGATGCCTTTACATTGACACAGTATTTAATTCCTACATTACGAGAATGCGATCGGGAAACAATCAACAGTATTTTGTAGCCCGTGCACCGCGCACCGGGAGCATCTGGTGTTTTGCAAAAAGCATTTTTTTATTATAGTGCGAGCGTCCCCGCTCGCGTATTGTACTCGCTCTTCGGGGACGATCGCACTATAAATGCTTGCGCTGAGATGCTCCCCCGCGCACCTTTGTATTTTGTAGCGCGTGCACCGCACACCGAACCCATTAACAATTAACACTTTGCTAACTCAAACGAGTGACACTCAAACGAGTGACGCTTGAAAAAGTGACGCTTGAAAAAGTGACTGTGCAATCATAAAACCTAACAGTTATACCTGAAATATCAAATACCAAAACTTAAATCTGGAAAGGAATCACATTATGTATACCGAAGAAAGAAGCCTCAACAATGAAACAATGGCTCTGGCCGCCGATACTACAGCTAAATCAAATCTTGCATTTGCTGAAACCAGTCGAGTGAACAAACCCACTTTACAAATGGGTTCAACAGGTCAAGCTGTCAAGGAACTACAACAGCTTCTATATCATTGGGGATATTATTTCGGCCCGATTGACGGCATCTTCGGCCTCTGGGTTCAAAGCTCTGTCAAAGGCTATCAACACCGCGTCTTCTTAGTTGAAGATGGGATTGTAGGTTCTCTAACTTGGCAAGCACTGTACTCTGGTGCACCTGTGAATATGCCGATTCTGATGAATGGCAGTTCTGGTAATGCTGTAAAAATTGTTCAAAATGTCCTCAAAATCAATGGATACTATTTCGGTTCCATTGACGGATTCTTCGGGACGATGACAGATGTAGCAGTGCGACAATTGCAACTCAGCAAGGCTTTACCGCAAGATGGAATTGTCGGCTACAGAACTTGGCACGCCCTCAGCAAGTTACCGCACTAATGACTGGTTGAGATTCACTTTATTTCTTAGTCCGCGCAGGCGGACTTCGTTTTTTTAGGCGCGGTTTCAACCGCCGTCTTATCTTTTCCTAAGTCCCTAATTATCCTTGATAGGAATGCTGTGCACCGGAAGGGCGATCGCAAATTCTGTTCCCCTTCCCGGCAGCGAACAACATTCTAACGTTCCGCCGTGTTTTTTGGTGACTATATCGTGGCAAATTGGCAGTCCAAATCCGGTTCCTTTGCCTTCTGCTTTCGTTGTAAAG
>JBBSNU010000673.1:0-2892 GCA_038260455.1 Chroococcales cyanobacterium
CCTGCGTTGTATTCTTCGATCGCATCGATCGCATTTCCGATCAAATTCATAAACACTTGATTTATTTTACCCGAATAGCACTCAACTAAAGGCAAATTTCCATAGTCCTTAATTACCGCAATTTCGGGATAGCTGCCGTGCGCCCTCAACCGGCTTTGTAGGATTAGCAGCGTTCCTTCAATGCCTTCGTGCAGGTTGACTTTGCTCATTTGAGAATCGTCTTTGCGAGAGAAATTTCGGAGCGATCGCACGATTTCCCGAATGCGATCGGCCCCAATCTGCATCGAAGACATCGCTTTTGGCAAATCTTCTAACAGAAACTCTAACTCGATTTCCTCAATTTTATTTTGAATTGGTGCGGGCGGCTGCGGGCAGTTCCGCTGGTACATATCGATCAAATTTAACAAATCTTCGGTGTAGTGGCCGACGTGGACGAGATTGCCGCAGACGCTGCTAACGGGATTGTTAATTTCGTGAGCGACACCTGCTACCATTTGACCGAGTGTAGACATTTTTTCGGTGTGAATCAATACCGCTTGAGTTTGCTGCAATTCGTGCAAAGTATGTTCTAACTGAAGTTTTTGTTTAGTTAATTCTGTTTGCGACTGCCGCAAAGCTTCTTCACTGCGTTTTTGTTCGGAAATATCAGTAATTAACCCTTCTAAAGCTATCAATTCTCCAGAGTCGGAATACACTCCCAAACCTTGCTCCCAAACCCATTTTAATTCACCGTTTTTAGAAGTAATTCGGTAATTTAGCTGATAGGGGCGATTTTCTTGCAAGGCAACTTCTACGGCATTACAGAAGATTTCGCGATCGTCCGGGTGTGTCAATTCCGATACAGAAATTTGCCTGGTGCCGATAAATTCTTCAGGAGAATAGCCGGATAACTGATAGCAACCTTCGCTGACAAACTCCATACTGCGATCGGCATCATTGCGAAAACGATAGGCCATCCCCGGCAAATTGCTCATCAGCGTCGCCAAAGCCCGCTGGCTTTCTCGCAGGGCTTCTTCTGCACGTTTGCGATCGGTAATATCCGTCATCACCCCCAGCATACAAAGTTCGCCCTCCAAATTAATCAACTCTGCTGAGAGCAAACACACCACCACCGATCCCGACTTCACCCGAAATTCGCATTCCTGGTTGCGAACAACATATTTTTCTTGCAATATTCTCCTAAAATTAACTCGGTCTTCTGGCTTCACCCAAATATTTAAGTCATCTACTGTATGGGAAATAGTTTCTGCTAAACTGTAACCAGTCATCTCTAAAAAACTATCATTAACTTCAATAAAATTGCCTGTCAAAGTAGTAATAGTCATCGGATCTGGACTCGATCGAAAAGCCTTAGAAAACTTTTCCTCCGACAAACTCAACTTTTTAATAGCTGCTTCCAACTGACTTGTCCGCTCTTTAACCCTGCCTTCCAACACCTCGTTAGCCTGCTTCAAAGTCTCCTGGGCCTGCACCCGATAAGTGATATCGCGCACCACAGCTTGCAGGCCCATTTTGCCGCCGATATCCATAGAAGTTAGCAGCACTTCCGCCGGAAACTCGGAACCGTCCAAACGGCGGTGCAGCCAGTCAAAACGGCAATTTCCTGTTGCCATAGCCGTATTAATTCGCTCTTGAGACAGACTCATAGAATCTTCCGATCCCGGTTGTAGCGGTGGGCTAAATGTCGAAGGATGCTTGCCGCAAAACTCCGATTCAGTGCTGCAGCCAAACAACTTTAAAGTAGCTGGATTGCAATCCAAAAACCCCTGTTCGTCTAGCAGCATTACCGCATCAGTTGTCGATTCGTAGAGAGTGCGAAACTTCTTTTCCGATTCTTGCAAAGAAGCAATCAACTGCATTTTTTCTTCTGCAGCCCGCTTTTGTTCGGTAATGTCCTGCATGATTTGAGAAAAGCCCTGCAACTCTCCGCTTTCATCCCGCAAAGGAGTCACAATAATCTTCGCCCAAAATCGAGAGCCATCTTTGCGGAACCGCCAGCCTTCGCTTTCATATCTACCGGCTGCGGTAGCTGTGGCTAATTTTTCTTGCTGTTTGCCAATTTTAATATCTTCAGGCGTATAAAAGCATTCCGAACTTCTGCCGAATATTTCGCTTGCTTCATATCCCAAAATCCTTTTAGCGCCGGAATTCCAACTAGCTACGCATCCCTTAGTATCTAACATGAATATAGCATAATCTTTAACACCTTCTATTACCATTCGCAGGCGTTCTTCACTCTCTCGCAGTGCAGTTTCTGCATTTTTGCGCTGAGTAATATCTTCCACAAACCCTTCGTAATAAAGCAAATCTCCGTCGGGATCGCGGACTGCTCGTGCATTTTCCGCAATCCAAATTACTGCGCCATCTCGGCGATAAATCTGCGATTCAAAATCCGATACGATGCCGCGCGCTTGTAAAGCCGAAACAAACTCGTCGCGGCGATCGGGATTGACGTAAAGCTGATCGCTGATATCAGTCAGATTCCCCATCAATTCTGCTGGGGAATTGTACCCATAAATGCGAGCCAAAGCGGGATTAGCGCTGAGGTAACGCCCCTCGATAGTTGTCTGGAAAATGCCGGAAACTGCATTTTCAAACATACTGTAATATTTTGCTTCCATTTGCTGTAGCGCCTCCTGGATATTCAGGCATTCTATGGCTTTATTTTCTAATTTTTGATTTCCCACTTTTGAATACCCTGCCCTTGTATTGAAGTTGAATATTTTTAGTCGATTCCTGTCAAATTTGAGCCGTTAACTAGGCAGGAGGATGGTGTGCCGCGCGATGCCGAAAAACAAGCAATCGCCAAGCTGTGTGAGGGAGCATCTCATTTTTGTAAAAAGCATTTTTTCTTTGAGTGCGAGCGTCCCCGCTCGCGTATTGTACAATACG
>JBBSNU010000674.1:0-2885 GCA_038260455.1 Chroococcales cyanobacterium
TCGCTTAGGTTGGCTAATTGACCCGCAAACGCCTTTAGTAGAAATCTATCGGTTGTCTGAAGATGTAGCAGAAGTGATTAATTTCTCTTTTGACCAACCGCCAAAACTTTCGGGTGAAGACGTACTTCCCGGATTTGTTCTTGATCTTACACCTATTCTCAATCCTTGAATCTCGATCGATTTTCTTTAGTTTGGTGCGTCGAAACCGGGATTAGTGCAGGCATAATTCTCTCGCTACGTAGCGAGAAACCGGGTTTCTGCGACAATTTTCAGATGAGTACGAGAAATTAAGGAAGAAACCCGGTTTCTGGGATTCTGAAAAATAGCGAGAAACCGGGTTTCTGCGACAATTTGCAGTTGAGTAAGAGAGATATAGAAAGAAACCCGGTTTCTGAGATTATTGTCCCTCCGAAAAGTCGTAGCGTAGCGGGGCGTAAGCCATCGCCAGTTACCTCCCAGTCAGCGTATCCGCATAAGGATCTGGCAAAGCTTGCTGCACCTCCAAAACCGACAAAGAATCACCAGTCAACGGTTCGCTAATCAACTTTTTTTTTAGCCCGTCCCCGCGCCTGTCCCGTTCTTGCAACTTCAGCAATTCCTCTTGATACACAGCAACAATTCGCCCCAAACTCACCACCAAATCATCCCAATTCTCATCTCCCACCAACTTCTCAGAAATTCCCTCAAATAACTCTCCAGCTTGCCTTTTTTGAACATAAGCCTTCAAAAGCTTTCCCGACTTTTGCAAAACCGCCTGATAAATGTCCCCATCCGACCACCACAGCCCCTGTTGACTCAGCAGCCAAGTTAAAATATACTCGCGAGCGTGTTGCTCCTTCACCCAGGCCGCAA
Organism: Chroococcales cyanobacterium; assembly: GCA_038260455.1. Classification (GTDB taxonomy): domain Bacteria; phylum Cyanobacteriota; class Cyanobacteriia; order Cyanobacteriales; family Microcoleaceae; genus Microcoleus. The sequence continues at coordinate 853 of JBBSNU010000674.1, forward strand.
GATACTGCAAATCTTCCATAATTACAACAGTCTCCTAAATTTTCCTCAAAATGTCCGTGTTTGTATCTATCGTTACTGCGATCGGCATAATACCTGCCTTATCATCACCTGCCCTTGTCTTTAATATCCCTTAAATCTTAAAAAAACCCTACTGATTTACCAAACAGCAATTCTTACAATATAAAAATAAACCTAAACCTCCTAGGTCTATTGTCCAATACTTTTAGTCCACGGGAAAGCGGTACACCCCGCCTCGCTTTCCTCTATCTCAAATCAAACCTCAAGCGCAACTAGCGGTTATTAGCATGACAAAGCAAAATTTTGGTTTAATCGGTCTAGCCGTAATGGGCGAAAACCTAGCCCTCAACGTCGAAAGCAGAGGCTTCTCCGTAGCTGTATACAACCGCACAACAGCTAAAACCGACGAATTCATGGCCAAACGCGCCCCCGGCAAAAACATTGTCGCCGCCAAGACTCTGACAGAATTTGTCGATATCCTAGAAACCCCGCGCCGCATCTTAGTCATGGTGCAAGCTGGGAAAGCCGTAGATGCAGTCATCGACCAGCTCAAACCCATGCTGTCACCGGGCGACATGATTATTGACGGCGGTAACTCCCTCTACAACGACACCGAACGCCGCACCAAAGATTTAGAATCGATGGGACTGGGATTTGTTGGCATGGGCATCAGCGGCGGCGAAGAAGGCGCGCTCAACGGTGCAAGCCTCATGCCCGGTGGCACCCACGCTGCTTACGGCATCCTAGAGCCAATTCTCGTCAAAATTGCGGCTCAAGTAGATGACGGCCCCTGCGTCACATTCATCGGCCCTGGTGGCGCTGGTCACTACGTGAAGATGGTGCACAACGGCATTGAGTACGGGGATATGCAGCTCATTGCTGAAGCCTACGATTTGCTCAAAAATGTGGCGGGACTCAGCGGCCAGCAGTTGCAGAAAGTGTTTGCCGAATGGAATACTACCGACGAACTCAACTCGTTTTTGATTGAAATTACGGCTAACATTTTTAAGTACATTGACCCAGAAACTAAGCAACCCTTAGTTGAGGTAATTATGGACGCTGCCGGTCAAAAAGGCACCGGTCGCTGGACTGTAATGAGTGCTTTGGAATTGGGCGTGAGCATTCCCACAATTATCGCTGCGGTGAATGCAAGAATCATGTCTTCTTACAAAGAAGAGCGCGTCAACGCTTCCCACCAACTGACTGGGCCTACCGCCAAGTTTGAAGGCGATCCTAAAGAGTTTGTGAACAAAGTTCGAGATGCGCTTTACTGCTCGAAGATTTGCTCCTACGCACAAGGTATGGCGCTGTTGAGCGCTGCTTCTAAGTCGTACAATTATGACTTGAGTTTGAGCGAAATTTCCCGGATTTGGAAGGGCGGCTGTATCATTCGCGCTCGGTTTTTGGACAAGATTAAAACAGCTTTCAAGGACGATCCCGCCCTGCCGAATTTGCTGTTAGCGCCGGAGTTCAAACAGAGCATTCTCGATCGCCAATCAGCTTGGCGGGATGTGTTGTCTACGGCTAGCCTGCTGGGGATTGCTGTACCGGCCTTCAGCGCGTCGCTGGACTACTTCGACAGCTACCGGCGCGAAAGATTGCCGCAAAACCTGACGCAAGCTCAGCGCGATTATTTCGGGGCTCACACCTACGAGCGCACCGACAAACCGCGCGGTGAATTCTTCCACTCTGAGTGGACGCAGGCTGCTGAACAATCGCTGCAAACCGGTACTACGGACTAATTTGGTGTAGGGTGCGTCAGGCGAGGCGATCGGCAAGGTGAACAAACATTCAACCCTGACGCACCCTATAATCTACTTGCAATATTGTTAAATAACTATACTGAGCAAATCTGGTACAATCATAACTAATTCTGGTTCTTCCTTACTTACTATGCTAAATCAATAGCTAAATCAGTAAAAATATCGAAACAAATATATAGAAAAGTAAATCAAGTCCTTGTCCAGCTTGACATTTGGGCTAGTTTAATTGTTAATTATCAAAGAGCCACAAGA
>JBBSNU010000675.1:0-2882 GCA_038260455.1 Chroococcales cyanobacterium
TAAAATGTATCTTGCATATCCCGCGCCGGGTGGTCGGGCGGAGTGTTCAGCGCCTCAAAGTTGTAATAATCTGTTTCCATTTCCGGGCCGTTGGCGACGGTGTAGCCAAGACCGACAAAGATATCGAGAGCGCGGTCTATGACGGCGTTTAAGGGGTGAACGCGGCCTTGGGGGCGAAAAATCCCCGGCATGGTCACATCAAGGGTTTCTGAGGCTAATTTGGCTTGGATTTGGGCAGTTTGGAGGCCGGCGCGCTTGTCTTCTAAGTCGGCTTGCAGGGCTTCTTTTACCGTATTGGCGATCGCGCCTACTTGGGGCCGCTGGTCTGGCGACAGTTTGCCCATCATGCCTAAAATCTGAGAGAGTTGGCCTTTTTTGCCAAGGTAGCCGACGCGCAACTGTTCGAGTTGTTCGAGGGTATTCGCCGTGGCGATCGCACTTTTGGACTCGCTTGCGAGGGTTTCTAGTTGAGTTTCAATGTCGCTTAGTTGGACAGCCATCTTGATTTTAGATTTTAGATTTTAGATTTTAGATTTGAAGGCAATGTTGAGCCAAGCTGAGTTTATCGCAATTTTGGCTCTACAGTCTTGTTAATTTGAGATTTTATAGCGAACAGAGGAGTATCGGCACTGCGGGCGATCGTTGCTGCTGCTTGTACCGAGAGCATTTTTGCTCGTGGGGCGATCGTTCAGTTATTCGATCGCGATCTCCTGACAGCTATATCTAACAAATCATGAGTTAGAGAGGTTCAGGGAGCATCTCAGTTTTGCAAAAAGCATTTTTATTATAGTGCGAGCGTCCCCGCTCGCGAGTTGTACAATACGCGAACTCTTACAGCACACTATAAATGCAAAACTGAGATGCTCCCGATATTCATTCATCAGAACCCTAAAGCTAATTAGCATCCGCATTCAAATCATCGCACACATGAAACTCTTTGGAGGCTTGGAGATATTCATCGCATCAAATATGTCCGTTAGCGTTGCGATCTAAATGGGCAAAAGCTGTTTCAGCATCTTTTTCCATCCTACCAACAGCTACACAAAATTGCTGATATTCGATCGGGCTAATTTGATTGTCATTACTAGCATCCAAAATGCTGAAATTTTTATTATATTCCTGAAAATTAAAAACAAAAAAATCAATTAGGAGATTGGGGAAGCTCAAAGAAAACAGCCGCAGTCTTTTTTGCTAGTAAAGGTTGACAAAACAGCCCATGCTGTGCTTGTGAGTTTGTGGGTGTGCGATCGCAATTATGGATTTGAGATTTTTTGGTCTAACTTTGAGTATTTTTGCTTAGGGATGAGGTTTCGGGCGGGCGATCGACATTTCCGTTGCCGACAACTCAAGAGAATCTATTAAGATATATAGACTTGCCCAAATCTTGCCAGTTCAAGATTGCAAGTTCAGACTCTACTGGAGCTTCTCATGTTAGCCGAGCTAATTTCTTCCAGACGCATACTCAAAGCCAAACTCCTCGACTTCTTAGGACTTCCCGACAATTGCGAAGACAAAACAGATAGCATCGTCAACCGAATTGTATCCGTGCTCGAAGTCAACGCAGCCGAACAACAAAGATTTTTGGAGACATTCAAAAGTGAATTAGCCGTAGCTCCGGTAGAATTAGAAGCAATGCTCAAGTGTTCGGCAACAGAACGCCAGCAGTGGATCGAACAAGGCAAACTTCCTATTTTAGAATACCGCTCTTTCCTCAAATCGGGAATTCATTTAGAATATCCCGTTCACGACAGAAGATTCATCTTAACTCTCACGCAAGCCGACATTAACAACTGGCGCAAAGGACCCAAAGCGCCGATCAAAAATAATGGCCAAACAGCAGCTTCTGTCAGTACAAAAAACCCCGAAGAAAACGAACAATCCCGCATAGCTTTTAGTTCAGCTTGGGAAAAAATAATTGCCGACTGGAAAGAACAAGGTTCGGCGGAAATTTCTGCAACCTTCCAGCTAGCTTACTGGACAGTTTGGGCATCGCGGTGGGCAAAAGAAAATCAGATCAAAAGTCAAGGAATTGAACATAACAAAATCTACGAAACTCACCAGCAGGAATGGTACGAACGCAAAAATCAAGCAGTTAAGTTACTGATTGAAATGCCCTACGCCATGCTTTACTTCTATCGTCCTCCCGGTGCTGACAAATTATATCTAGAACTGTGCGAAGACCACCAGGATATGATGAAAGATGACTACTATTGGGACAAGTGGGAGTTTTTTAATCAGAACCGCAAACTGGTAAATAGATGCCGCGAATGCGTGTACTGCGAAACCAAAGATTATTACTCGCTTTACTATCTCGAAATCAAGAGCGATAAGTTTCCAGATTTTAGCTTTTCTTTCCACACACCTTACACCATCGGCAGAAAATTTTTGCCCCATCCAGAAACCCTGCCTTATGTAGACCACGTAGAACAGGACGGCATTTTTCGCTTTGGCCGCCCGCTACTGGAACAGGAGAAAGTTATTCACACAGAAAAGGATGTGTTGCTCAAGTTTGAAGCGGCTTTGGCTGAGGCTAAAAAGTTTGTTTAGTCAGTAGTCAGTAGTTATTAGTCAGTAGTCAGTAGTTATTTATTAGTCAGTAGTCATTAGTCATTAGTTGACAAGTAGAGTAATACCATTTTCATAAAGTAGCGCTAGATATTACCCCCCCCCAACCCCCCCGCGAGTTCGGGGGGGCTAAGACTTCATCTATAGCACATCTTTAGAAAAATGGTATAAGGTGCACGGGCGCAGGTCTGAGAAACCGGGTTTCTTTGAATATTTATCGTCTTTGTTGGGAAAACTCGTAGAAACCCGGTTTCTTGACAACGGGCGCAGGTCTGAGAAACCGGGTTTCTTTGAATATTTATCGTCTTTGTTGGGAA
>JBBSNU010000676.1:0-2871 GCA_038260455.1 Chroococcales cyanobacterium
GGGAGCATCTCATTTTTGGAAAAAGCCTTTTATTATTATATAGCAATCCTAAATGATTACTCGTTACTTTCGCTCTGCCTGGTAATGCAGATCCGGAGGCTCTGCCGACCTTTTCTCCGTCGAGGCAGAGCAAGAGTGACATCGGTTCCCAGGCAGAGCCTAGGAACCAGTTATTGAAAATGATTTAGGATTGCTAAGCTGTTAGTCATTTAAATTTCTTGCCTGAACCCCTTACAGTATGGGGTATAGACCACAAATAATGCAGTTTAAATGTGGAACAGCTTATAGTGCGAGCGTCCCCGAAGAGCGAAATGTAGATACGCGAGCGTCCCCGAAGAGCGAAATGTAGATACGCGAGCATCCCCGAAGAGCGAAATGTAGATACGCGAGCATCCCCGAAGAGCGAAATGTAGATACGCGAGCATCCCCGCTTGCTTGTAGAACCAAGCGAGCGAGGACAGCACTAAAAAGCAAAACTGAGACTATCCCGTCTCGATCGCCCTCAATACCAAAAAAAATGGGTAGGAAAGAGAATACTCTTCCCCTTTTGTTTGGGGGGCCTGCGGGCGATCGGTCTTAACTGAGCTTTTGAGGCATTATTACCTTTTCAAGCTCAGCGATTAGCTCAAAACCTAAACTTCGTAGGTTTTCTTACCGGTGAACTTCACCTTAATCGGATCGGGATTGCTGCCAATATTGCGGTCAATCTTACCGACGTAGGGACGACCTTCGTTCACCTTCTCAGGGAACACGCCATCCTTGGGATGCAGGTACTCATTAGAACCGTCGGGAAATACGCGGTAGATCTTGTAGTTCGAGATTTTGAATTTCGCCCGCAGTTGCTGGCCGCCCAAAGCGATGCACTGCTCCTTCCGGGGCAGATACAGCAAGTTGTCGCCTTGACGCATAATCGCAGCGCCACCTGTAGGCATTTCAAACACCTGCTCCTTGGGGCTAGTCCAAGTGATAGCATACTTCTCTTCAACTAGCGCCTTGGTCAGCAAGCCGCCGGTGCTGCCGCCGAAGATTGGGGGTTGTCCAGTCAGTTCTTCTGCCATAGATATATCCAAAGGATTTTACGGCATCCTATCATCCAGACTGCGCGCTGTTCTCGAAATTGTAAGGAAAGTTAACAGTTTTTGGGCGATCGATCTTTTCTGATAATTGCTAATTAGTATTTAATAATTGATAATTGGTAATTTTTGCCAAACTGAGAAAACATAATTATCAAATACAAATCCCCCCAAAAAATAGCTAAATAAAAACGCAATTCTTCGGGTGTTTGTAGCGCACCCGAAGCATCGCACATTCCCCCAATTTCGTCCCTACGGGCGATCGCACCATTTACCGCACCCAGCCTAAGTCAAGAACCAATTAGGATCGTAGCCGCGCGGAATTTGACTCAAAGCAGTCCAAGTTTCTCGGTTGACAATCCCGTCGGCCTCAATCCCAAAGCTTTTTTGAAATGCGAGAATAGCGTGCTCTGTCAAAGTAGAAAATTGGCCGTCAATTTCACCACTGTAGTGCTGGGAAAGCCTAAGAACTTCCTGAACAGTAGCGACTGCTTCCCCAGAACTGCCGAATCTGAGTACCGGCATATTAACCGGAGATTGAGTATCAAGCGCCTGCCAAGTAATACCATTTTTCTAAAGATATGCTATGGATGAAGTCTGAGCCACCCCTTACTAAGGGGGGGGGTTGGGGGGGTAATATCTAGCGCTACTTTATGAAATTGGTATAAGCGGCCCGACAATACCGTCCGGCGGCAAGAAAACCCGAAACTGAAATAGTTTCACAGCAAATTCAACTGCTTTGTCAAAAATTCCTTTTGCAGGCTGCCGGTAAACGCGCAGCTTGGTGAGCAGTTGTTCTAGTTCCAACACGGCTTGACATTGAGAACCTAATTGCAGTTGCGGCTTGTTGGCGATATAGCAATCCTAAATGATTTTCTGTAGGGACACGGCACGTGCAGTCTCCCGGACACGGCACTGCCGTGTCCCTACAGATGGATTTTGGGGAAATCACATTTATGTTCGCGGTAAGGATAATGATTTAGGATTGCTATAGCTTCGGTAGAATTCATCCGAGTTTTAAGCGACATAATCGATTTTGTAACCTCTAGCTTTGAGTATTTTTTGTGTAAAAAAGTTTTTCCGGGCGAAACATTGGGTGAGGGTTGAGGGTGAGAAGGCCAGAGGAGGAGGCTGGTTCAGCGCTGAAAACTTTTCTGTGTTAAGCTGCATCGGGCGATCGATCGAATTAGTCGATCGCCCGATGCACCTAAAACTGAGAAACCCTGTTTTTGGACAAATCTGGTTAATCTTTGCCGCCGCACCCTACAAAAAGAGTTTTGATGTAAGTAGTTTCCGCAGCCTGCACCAAAAAACGACAGTTTACAGCTAAGTAAATTCTCCAGCTTGCAACCACCTATTAATCTGATTTTTTATGCAAGTAAAGCACCCCCCCAGCGACTCCTGCAAAAACACAATCTTTCTGCGATTGCTTTCCTTTTCCTCGCAATCACAATCTATTTATCTACCCTATCGCTTTTATTATTAATTTTTAATAAACTTAATTTACAGCGATCGGCGCGATGTTGTAACATTTAATGTAAAGCCTGCAACAATTACACAGCAGGAACGAAAAATCAAGAGCGGCAATTTCCCGATCGCTCGATTGATTAGACATCTCCAGAACAGCCTTTAAAGAACCGGCTCGAAGAGCCTGCTTTACAACCATTCTTGGAGAAGTCTATTTAAACAATCCCAGACGCACAGGGGGTCAAAAACCCGGTTTCTGCGTCAAGCATCTCTCGGAACTATCGACGATTTTTCGTATAAATCGGTTTGTTTTGCGTCCGGGACTATAAAA
>JBBSNU010000677.1:0-2857 GCA_038260455.1 Chroococcales cyanobacterium
ACTGGCCAGGGCGACAGTACAGCATTTCGATCAAACAGCGGCGCTGACGAACACTCAGGCGATCGAAGGCAATTCGCACAGTCGGAAATTCCGCAACAGTGCACCCAGCAGCATCCCGAAAACTCGACTCCAACTGAGATTGATCGCTAACCAACTCAATTTTAGCCACAGGAATAAAACATTTCTCTTCCATAATTTCCAGAGTCGCCGACTCGCAATCAATCAAAAATGCCCTCAAACTAGCCTCAGTGTCCAACTTTAGAACAGGCGGCGCTAGCCAATTTCTCGCTTTGACTGCTGTGGGAGCGATCGCTCTTATTTTACCCAGCGATAAACTTGTCTGAACGGCATATCTTGGCAGCATTTCTGCTGCGGTAAAACTCTCATTCCTTTCTTTACCTTTCACCGCAAAACTCGGTCGCTTTGTCAGAGCAACTTCAGCGCCACTTTCCGAAATTACAGTAGTTATTCCCCACAAAGTTTCACCGCCCACATTCAATTGTACAACCCGTCGCAAATTGAACCATTCATAAATATCCGGCTTAGGAATATCCACCAAAATCAGCAGCGCTATCCCCAGCATCAACAGGTTATAAACGCTCCAAATCCAGCCCACACTCACGCCTTTTAACAAATCAGTAGTTTCGGATACTGTCTGTAAGCTGCCCAAATTTCTAACTAAATAAATGTTTAAATTGTGCCACAAACTAAATGCTGTTGCGGCGAACAAGACAATCAAAGGCCATCCCAAATTCCAGTTAAAATTAAAGCGATCGCTCGCTATTCCCTTCGGTGTCACCTTAAACCCTTTATCAAAAGGATTGAGCATGGCACTCACCACCGTTACCGCTAAAGGAATACACTGAACGAACGAGTATACATCCGAAAGTAAAGCCGATCGCGATCTGCGGTTCAGCCAAGAAAACACAGTAACTTGCACCAAATAGTAAGGCAGGAAAAAGTACAGCAATTCCCGCGCATTTGTCCGCAAAGGAATTATACCCAGAAACGAATAAGCTAAAGGCATCAACAGAAACAAAACCCTAGTTAAACTGGTAAACCAGTGCAGCAATCCTTCTAGATGAGACAGCCTTTGTACGAATCTGAGTCCGCGAATTGTTAAAGGATTGGAATTAATAAAAAATGCCTGAAGCGTACCTCGCGCCCAGCGCACCCTTTGAGTGAGATGAGCCTCTATATTTTCAGCCGCTAAACCAGCACTCAATTTTTCATCTAAATAAACTAAGCGATAGCCGGTTGCTGAGAGCCGAATTCCGGTAAAGTAATCTTCGCAGACTGAATCTGTGACAAAGCCTCCCACTGCTTGTAGGGCGCTGCGCCTCACGACAAAAGATGTACCGCAACAAATCACGCTGTCGGCGCTGTCTTTGATTATTTCAATTTGTCTGTAAAATACTTCTTCTTCCGGGGCCAGCACGTTTTCTAAACCTAAATTGCGGGCGATGGGATCGTGGTTGTAAAAGCTTTGCGGTGTTTGAACGAGGGCAATTTCGGGATTCTGAAAAAATCCGACTGTTCTGGTTAAAAAGTTTTTAGTGGGGATAAAGTCGGCATCGAAAACAACAATTAATTCTCCATCTGTTAGGGATGTGGCGTGATTGATGTTTCCCGCTTTGGCGTGCAGGTTATCGGGTCTGGTTATATACTCGCATCCCAGTTTTTTTGCCAGCAATTTGATTTCATGGCGCTTGGTATCGTCGAGCAAATATACTTTTTTGTTGGGATAATCTAAAGCTTGACAGCCGATGACTGTGCGCCGTAAAATAAAAATTGGTTCGTTGTAAGTTGGAATCAAAATATCGACGGTTGGGGCAAATTTTCCCTCTGCAACTGCAACGGCCATTCGATCGGCTTCTCGGCACCTGTCTTTGACTCTGATCATTAAATACAGTTGAATGCTGCTGGTAAACACCATCAGCATTTCTAGGAAAAACAGCCCCAAACTAAATATACCGTTGAGGGGATCGCTTAAATTTAGGGTGGCTAGCGATCGCCACAAAACGTAGCGAATTGTTAAAGCCAAAACTATTGCAACTACCACAGCCCGCGATCGTTTCTGCGGTTGAGGCGAAATTTTCATTGCAGCTAAAGCGGCCGAGACAAGCACGAAAGTAGGCACTAACAAATACATCTTGCTCGCAGCGGGTACTTGCAGCCACACAGGCGGGTTTTGCTGCCAAGTGTCGATTGTGGCAAAAATGCCGCTGACCGTGCCTTCACGGGCAAACCAGGCTCCGGCGATCGCACCTGCGAAAGCAACCGCCCCCAAAACGACTAGCGTTGCCGCTGGCATTCGGGAAATCCCCCAAAAGCGCTGTTTCAAGTCTTGAAGGTCAAATCTTGAAGTTGTCATAAAATGTGAAATTCCCGATCGTGCCTGCAAAAGTCAGGGTTTTGTGCTGTCCACTTCTTAATCCCGTGGAAAATGCTGACACACCCCACTTAACTATAATTTACATTTTTTAACATTCTGACAATTTAATGATAATTCGCTCGCTCGCTGGCGGCAAACTGCTCGACAAGCCCAATCCAGGCCAAGTATAGCAACAGATCCTTGAGATTGTGGGCGATCGAACAACTACAATAAAATTCGTTTGTAGCCGTAGGGTGCGGATACATGAAAAATCCCTAATATCATGTCCAGTCGATTACCATAAAAAAACGGTTCGTAGTGCGGACTTCAGTCCGCAATCCGGGAGCGGACTAAAGTCCGTACTACAAACCAATCTTAGATATGTCAATCGACGGGACAGAATATAACTTGCATATCGATAATCTGGGAGCATCTCAGTTTTGCATTTATAGTGCGAGCGTCCCCGCTCGCGAGTTGTACAAT
>JBBSNU010000678.1:0-2852 GCA_038260455.1 Chroococcales cyanobacterium
AAAATATTCTACAACAGCTTGGGCGATCGCCTCAGTACCATTTTTATCCAACTTATCCGACAAACGCGGCGGATGCAGCGGCTGTCGCAAAAACCCCCAATCCCCCTCAAAAAACTCCGCCGCCGTCACAACTTGATGCGCCGCATAATTTTTCAGCCACTCCAACAACACCGCAGCTTCCGCAAAACCTTCTCTCATAATAGAAATAACAGGTATTTCCAAGCGCAAAGCTTCCGAAAAAGTGCTGTATCCCGGTTTAGAAACCAAGCGCCCGCAGACAGGCATCATATCAACCGGGCGCGGTAAAATTGGGAAAGATTGTGCAAACTCCTGACTTTTGACTCTAATCAAATTCGGCAAATCGGGAGCTCCCGCATCAAAAGTGATAAATTGCCAATCGCTAAATTGCTGGAGATTGTGATAAGGAATTGCCTCTAAACCCAGCCCGCCGAAAGTCAGCAACACAGTTTTTTCCAGCGGTGATTCGATTCCGAATACTTCCCGAATTTTGTCATTACTATAACGAGGATTGCCACCAGTCAAGCCCACATCTTGAATATTTGGAAAAGCTGGCATCGGTTCATGTAAAGGCAGGCGAAAAAGCAAATCGCACTTTCCGAAACATTCACCAATCCAATCAGCCATTTCCGTAAATTCTCCGCCCCAATCTCGATAGATAAAATCCCAGCCAAAATTGCTCATCATCCAGCAAGGAACCCCAGCAGATGCCGCCATTCGCGCAGCCAAAGGAGGAATATCTGCAAACACCAAACCCACCCGATTTTGCTTAATAAAATTAACTTCGCCCGCAATTATCGAATTTTGGTTTTTCCGAATTTCCCGCAACTTTTCCAGCGTCGCCTCTTTATCCATATGCAAACTATCAGCTTGCACTACTCCCACATCAAACGCGCGGGGACGGAGGATAAAGTCGCCAGTAATGTAAGATTCTAGCAGCCAGCGAGGTGCTGTTGTGGTGATAATTAGTAAAATATCGGGATTTAATTGTTGAATTTTTGCAGCTACGGAGGAAACTCGGACAGCGTGGCCGAATCCGTGATTGGTGATGGCAATATATAATGTTGGTCGAGACATTGTTAATAGGGAATTGGGAATTGGGAATTGGGAATTGGGCATCGGGCATCGGGCATCGGGCATCGGGCATCGGGAATTAGAGGTAGAGACTGGAAGGCAACAAGGCCAAGCTTCAAGCGACGCACAACGAACAATGACACAATTAATAACTAATGACTAATGACTAAGCTGTTCTGCATTTAAATTGTATATTCCGGGCGGTGCTGCAGAGCAATGGCCCAGAAGACTTTTATTATTTCTTTAGATGCAATTTAAATGCTGAGTAGCTGATGTTACCGATTGATATGATGTCCGATGGTTGTATAGGCACCGAATATGTAAGAACTCATCAATCGGACGCGCCCTCAGACCAAACAGGCAATTGATTAATCTTATCCAGCGTAATATCTACATACTTTTCACCGTTACTTGCCCGATTTTCCCCAAAATATCCATCATCGCCGTCGTGCTTTTGGGGGCCGCTGACAGCTTCTGTATAGCGGCCTTGTAAACGAGCTTGATTTAACGGAGAAGTCGCTAGCCAATACCAGCGAGTCGGAAAAACTATGCCGCCAATATCCTCAATTGAATCACGAGTGCCGCGCAAATGGAAAATGCGATCGGCTTCTGCAAAACCATTTTCTCCCGAAAACACGCCCCCAACCGAAATAACAGTAATTTCTGCATTCAGCCATTCTTTAAGATAGGGAGTAGCACCCAAAGCAACTTGTGCGCCGCCGCTAGTGCCAATTAAAATAACTTGCAAAGGTTTTTGAGGATTAGCTGAAATTGGAGATTTAGCATTCATTCGCTCGATAATTGCATGAGCAATTCCCTGATTGTATGCAAAACCGTAGCGATAATCGAGAGAAATTGCAAACCTCCAAAGATTGCGAATTTTGATGAATGTACCCCCCCCAATCGACCCACTTTTTCCCTGTGCTGCAAACCGCCAAAAAGGAGCTAGCCACCGCTGTCCGCCTAAACTTTTGTTAGAAGCTGAATAAGGAAAAACATCCCCCACTGCTACGCACTGCGGGTGACTTTCAACTAAATGCTTGAGAAAAAATGCTTCTCCCGGTGTTAGTTCGTCCCCCGAAAAATCGCCAACTCCCGGTAAAAAGATGATATAACAATTGATCGGTGAAGACTTGCGCGCTTCTGGGCTGCTGTCGTTTCCGGGCAATATCTCCGGTGAATTTTTCTTGAAACTCAAAGTTTCGTCACTTTGACCCAGCCACCATATAACAGTTCCCACTGGCGAAAGAATGCCCCAAACTAGCAGGATTAGACCTGCAATGAGCAACAAATTTAAACTTCCCCCGCGCAGCCACGCAAGTATCTGCAAAATCAATCTTAGCATTTAATAAAATCTGGTAGAATGCCTGTTAATTACCTAATTATGTAGAAATATTTTGGTGATTTTGCTGTATTAGAGCTTATTTTGTCCGAGTTGTCAACTATCTTGAGGAGCAGGAGTTAAACGTGAAGGGAGAAGATTCAATTGCAGGTTTGCGAAGAACGCTTTGGAACTCACTTTCTTTGAACAGCAACTTTTACGAAAAAACTCCCTACACTGCCAGAACGAAGCGGATAGCTTTAACGATTGTAATTTTAGCAGCGGTGTCCCGCGTTTTTGGCAGTGCCGTCATTTTGTTAATCAATCGAACTGAGCTATCCGTGTTATTGTTAGCACTTTGGATAGATGCTTTGGCACTGGTGGGGGGTTATTATTTTTGGACTTTCACTATCTTTAAAATCGGGCAGTGGCTGAAACC
>JBBSNU010000679.1:0-2844 GCA_038260455.1 Chroococcales cyanobacterium
CAAACCCGCAGAAACAAAAGCCGATCGCACAAACTCCTCCAAAGGATAACTTACACCCGTAGCAATGACATAATCATCCGGTTCATCCTGCTGCAACATCAAATACATCGCCTCCACATATTCCGGCGCCCAGCCCCAGTCCCGCTGCACCGAAATATTACCCAAATGCAGTTTTTCCGAACTACCCGCAGCAATCCGGCACACCACAGATACAATCTTTTGCGTCACAAACCTCTCCGGCCGCAGCGGCGACTCGTGATTGAACAAAATACCAGAACACGCAAACAAATTGTACGCTTCCCGATAATTCGCTACTTCCCAAAATGCCGTTGCTTTCGCTACAGCGTAAGGACTTCTGGGGCGAAACGGCGTATTCTCATCCGCTGCTGTGCCTCCGGTATCCCCAAAACATTCGCTGGAACTGGCATTGTAAAACTTAATTTTGCCGCCTGTAAACCGAATTGCTTCTAACAGATTCAATGTGCCTGTGGCAATACTTTCGAGAGTTTCTACAGGTTGTTCAAAAGACAAGCCGACGGAACTTTGACCCGCTAGATTGTACACTTCGTCTGGTGCAATTTTTGCCAATACTTGCAACACGCTGCGAAAATCGTTGAGAGACATTGACTCTAGTTTTACTCTGTCCCGGATTCCCAAACGGGCTAGATTTCCGAAACTCGACATTTGGGCGTCTCTGGAGGTGCCGCACACTTCATAACCTTTATCCAGAAGTAGTTTCGCTAAATAAGCTCCATCTTGACCGGATATACCACAAATTAACGCTTTTTTCATATCACATTTTGTTTTCAAAACTCTACCGTAGAAGACCGGGCGGTTGAAACCGCGTCTATACAGACAAAACCCACCTCCGTGGGTTGAAGACTGGGCGGTTGCAATTGGGTTATTCTTCCGTCCGCGGAGGCGGACATCGTTTGTGTAGACGCGGTTTCAACCGCCGTCTGCATCTACAAACAAATTTCAGGACTTACGCCGGGGACTAAAGAAACCGGGTTTTTTACCGATATTAAGGGTTTGAACCAAATATTGGGGAAAAAAACCCGGTTTCTGCTCACCCGTGCGAGCATCGCGAAATCTCGCTGATAGCCGAGGCCATTCGTGTCAACTGAAAGCGAGACACCATACAACAATTAAACTGTAGGGTGTGTCGCCCTCAAATAGCCTCAAATAGTGCCGAAAAATCCCATAGCGACGCACCTTAAACTGTTTGGTGCGTCGCCATCAATATCTTCAAATAGTGGCAAAAATCCTCAAAGCGACACACCCTACAATAAGTAGTTATTCTTGAGTCGGCGTCCGGCGGACATCGTTTGACAAGACGCGGTTTCAACCTTACGTCCGATCTAGCCTTCCCAGCGTTGGGCGACCAATTCAGCCAAGTCAACAACCCGCTGACTGTAGCCCCACTCATTGTCGTACCAAGACAACACCTTTACCAGGTCGCCGTCCATAACTAGGGTCAAGCTGGAATCCAGGATCGAAGAAGCATCATTTCCGCGATAGTCGCAAGAAACCAAAGGCAAATCGTTGTACTCCAAAATCCCCTTCATCGGGCCTTCGGCTGCTTCTTTGAAAACTTGATTTACCTGTTCGGTAAAAGTCTTTTTCTCTACCTGAGCCACAAAATCAACTACCGACACATTCGGAGTCGGCACCCGCATGGCGATCCCATTTAACTTACCCTTCAACTCTGGAATCACCAAAGCCACAGCTTGGGCCGCTCCGGTAGAAGTCGGCACAATATTCATCGCCGCAGCCCGCGCCCGCCGCAAGTCGCGGTGGCTGGCATCCAACAAGCGCTGGTCGCCAGTATAGCTGTGCGTAGTGGTCATCATGCCTTTGATGATGCCAAAATTGTCGTTAAGCACTTTCACTACGGGAGCTAGACAGTTAGTGGTACAGCTAGCATTGCTGATGACAGTGTAGTCACTGTGCTTGTAGTTGTGGTGGTTGACTCCCATCACATAGGTGCCGACTTCTGGCCCTTTACCGGGAGCAGTAATCAGCACTTTTTTCGCGCCGGCAGTGATATGCTTCGATGCACCAGCTTGGTCAACGAAGACACCGGTTGCTTCAATAATCAGATCAATACCCCAATCTTTCCAAGGCAGGTTGAGCGGATTGCGATCGCTCACGCATTTAACTGTCTTGCCATTGAGAATAATCGAATTTTCATCCGTACTGATGTCCACACCCTTCAACGTTCCCATCATGGAATCGTATCTCAGCAAGTGGGCATTAGTTTTCGGATCGGAAGTGTCATTAATTGCTACCAGCTCAAGCTGGCTATTTTCTCGGCCCAGCCAGCAGCGCGTAAAACTGCGCCCAATACGTCCAAAACCGTTGATCGCGACTCGAATCACTTTAGTACCTCCTAACGATGGCAGCCCCTAGCTCAGGCTTAAATTTTGGAAAAATTTAAGAATTGACTTTTGACATTCTCACCGGGCTAAAGCCACGGTGATTCCCAAACCTCACGATTTGAGTTTCTGCTTCATCGCAACTGCCTCCACCCACAAGGAGTTTTCTGGTCTTATGTTCGCTCCACAGACTAACCCCGCTAGCCCAGCGGTTTTTATGCGTCGAATACCTAAAAGGAATTCTTATCTGTTGTTTTGATTCCAGGGATGTTTACCATTGCCCTATCCTCTTTTCCCGGTCTACCGATTTGTCTGCGCCGCCAGTTGTACTGGACTTCGCTCGTTAGGCTGTCTGAATCCATCGTCGCGGGTGGGTCATTGACCAAACTATAGTTTAATATAAAGCGGTCTTAAAACGACGGGGTTTCCACCCACCTTTCTGATGACACCAGATCATATCGCAAAG
>JBBSNU010000680.1:0-2841 GCA_038260455.1 Chroococcales cyanobacterium
ATCAGCAATGCTGGCGGCACTGGCAAAACCACACTTTCAGTTCACCTCGCCTACGAACTGGGGTTAAGGGGTTTGAAAGTAGCCATTATGGATCTCGACCCCCAAGGCTCCCTGACCCTTTTTTGCGGTCTAAATCCGCCAGAGCCAGAACACACACTGTCCGCCATAATGCGAGAAAGCTTCAACGGCTCTTGGCCTCTTACTCCTACCTGGAGTTCCCACACCAATAATGTAACCGTTTGTCAAGGCGGAATGACACTGACACAAACAGCAGACGAGTTAGTTCTGCACAAACGTGGCGCTTATCTTCTAGGCGATTGCCTGAGCGACTATCCTTTGGAACACGACCTAATTATCTTCGACTGCCCCGCTACCCTCGGCCCCTTGCCCTTGATGGCACTAACTGCTTGCACTCATATAATAGTGCCCGTACAGCTCGAACCAAAATCAATTCAAGGAGCAGCTCACCTGCTGGAGTGGTACTACCACCATTGCAAACAATTACGCCTCAAGCCCCAACCAGAAATATTAGGATTTGTACCCAACCAATACGATACTAAACGAGCCGTCCACCGACAACTTTTAGAGTCATTGCCTGCCCAGTTAGAGCAAATGAATATCCGCGTTTTTCCACCAATTCGGGACAGTGCAGAATTTGTCAATGCCAGCGGTCAAGGATTGCCCTTACATATTTACCGCCCCATTCACCCAGCTTTAGGCGACTTCAAAGAAATTGTTAAGCACCTGGCTACCTTAATGGGAAATGAAGTTGCTCCGGCTGTTGCCAAAAAACGCAAAAAAAAGAAATAGTATTTGATTCATACTCACAACTTGCTTGCTTAGCGAAAACGAGTCCTTCGTTTCTGACGGAGAGCCATGAACTGACTTTCTCCAATCCAAATCTAAAATCTAAAATCTAAAATCGCTATGGCCGCCCGCAAAGCTCCAGACCTAGGAAATTATTTTTCATCCGCCAAGCAGTCAATGCACCTCTCTGAAGCTGAAACCGAGATTCAGGAACTCAAAGCAGAAATTGAAGAACTGCGAAAATCGGGTTCAACAGAATTGGAATCTCAACTGACTGCACTGCGAGAACAACTAGAATCCGCCAACGGTATCCTCTCCATTTCACTTGACCAAGTTCAGCCTAATCCAGACCAACCCAGACAAACATTTTTGCCGGAAAGTATTGAATCCATGTCCCGTTCCCTCGCTAGTGACGGACAACTGCAACCCATTATCTTGATTCAAAGGGGAGAACTCGTGATATTCGACGGAGAGCGGCGCTGGCGCAGCGCTAAAACTCTAGGCTGGCCAACTTTGCAAGCTGTCATCATTCCAGAGCCGGCCTCTTTGCACCGCAAAGCGCTGCTAACTTCCCTACACCGGGAAGACCTCAATCCTCTCGACAAAGCGGAGGCTATTGTACGGGAGTTGTCCAGCAATACGGGTTTGGAAGCTGCGATTATCCCCCGCACTCTCTCGACAGCCGTGCGGCGGTTGAACGCGCAAAAGCGCATGAACTCAGTTTCTGAGTTGGTGACGGCGATGCCTGACAAGCAGCAGCAGGGTTTAACCGCTTTAGATTTAGATGAAGAAGAGCTGGCCGTTTTGGGGAGATTGTTGGATTTGCAGCTCAATCCCGCTTCCATCGATGCCAACATTTTCCCGATGCTATCTTTAGCTGATGACCTGAAGACAGCTATGAGAAAATTAGGACTTAAAGGGGTTCATGCAACGGCTCTTTCTAAACTCTCTGCTAAAAATTTGGGGTTGTCTGAGTCCGAGGCACAGTCGATTAGAGTTAATGCGACTAACGAAGTTATCGCTGAGAAATTGTCGGCAGTTCAAACTCGTAGATTGGTACAGGAAATTATTAGTTCTACTCTCAATTCCCCAGAGGCCGTCCGGCAATTCAAGCAGGTTAAGCAAGCAACTGGGAACTTGAAAAAGCTGTCGCCAGAAATGTTGGAGCAAGCTGAAGTTGACCAACTGGTGGAATTACAGGATGTTTTGCGCCAAAAACTAGCGGAGATTGAAGCGGTATTGAAACAAAGTGCGATCGCAGAAAAATTTCCCTAAAGAACGAAAATTTAATAACTTAAACACCTCCTACAGTCCTCTCTCCTGTAAGCTGCGAGCTAAAAGGAAGCTCTTCCTCGCCCCAGAAGCGTTACCAGGCTCTTCCTGGTAACAAGCGAATCGCTTAAGTTATTTAATTGCCATTCATAAGGGAGCTTCCACACATTCCATGAGGCGGACAGCACTGACGAACTTGAGCAATGCTGGGGTGTCGCTGCGGATGATTATGAAGATTTGCCACAAAAATTTGTCAAGTCTCCAGCACTATCTGGAGGTGCAGCCGGAACAGCTTGTCAAGGCGATCGGGCTTTTGAAGTGACTATTAGCTTCGGCACGAACTCATGTATTGACTGGCGTGCGATAGTCTTTGTTTTGTCGAATGTACACAAAAGTGCGACCGCATTGCCTTTCCTCAATGCAGCCCCATCAATTGAAAAAAAACAAGTAATAACAGAATTACGTTGTTGATACGCAAGTCAAGCGCGATCGGGCCTGCTGTATGTGGGTCGATCCAAAGATCCTTTGAGGCGATCGAATTCGATATTGTCCTGCCCTTTACTGTTGCCCGAGTTTATACATATTTCGGAACCGACAGCATTCAGCATCAAACAACAACTTAACCGTTCCCGTTCCGCTATTGCGTCCTTTCAATCCAATAATCTCAGCGGTTCCCCTATCAGGAGAATCCGGATCGTAATAATCATCCCTGTAAACTCCAAGCACCACATCCGCATCCTGTTCAATTCCACCAGAGCCTCG
>JBBSNU010000681.1:0-2836 GCA_038260455.1 Chroococcales cyanobacterium
AACAATTGCAGCTTGGCGTACCGCTGGCGATCGAGCTAATCGACCACATAAAGGCGATATTTGAGAAAAATGATAACTCAAAAATGCCCGCTTTCGAGGAATTGCAACAACAAATTTTAGACACGCGCCGACGGCTTTAATAAGCTGATGATTTACGCACTCCGACTCCAGAAACCGGGTTTTTACCGAATTTGCCGGCTGCGATCGATAATTTCGCGAACAAACCCGGTTTCGACGCACCCACTCGAATCCAAGAAACCGGGTTTTTACCAAATTTGCGAACTGCGGCGAATAATTTCGCAAAAAACCCGGTTTCTACCCTAAGTGCGATCGTACCAACTTTGCAGCGCCAATCGGTGAACTTCGCGCCAACTAACATTTTTCACTCTGGCAATTTCCGCGCAATCTTCGTATTCTGGTTGCACGTTAACAATCGTTTGTCCAGACTTAGCAACTTTTATTTGCACTTCGCCATATTCTGTTGTAACTTTCTGGATTTCTCTATCCAAAATCGTTCTCTGTTGAGTCGATTTCCTAATACCCAAAGTAGTAGTCTCGCGAAACATCACAGCTTCGCAAGCATCCTGAAATTTTGGATGACAAATCGCAGTTAACAAAACCCCCAGCCGCGACTTTTTCATCACAATTGGCGCAGTAAAAACATCCAGAGCTCCGGCGGAAAACAAAGCATCAAAAACATAGCCGATCGCCTGCGGACTCAAATCATCAATTTGCGTTTCCAAAACACAGATTGTTTCTTGCAAATTGGTAATCGGTAACGAGTAATTAGTTAAATCTTCCCTCTTTCTTACATCCGTTAAATCCACTAAAAAACCCGTGGCTAATCTTCCTTCTCCCCTCTTTCTTACATCCGTTACATCCGTTACAAAATCCGCTGCCGAACCTTCTTCCTTCTTCCCTCTTCCTTCTTCCTTCTTCCCTCTTCCTTCTTCCTTCCTCCCAATCCAGAGGCGCAAAATATTAGGAATTGTCAGATTGCGAGAACCCGCACCCAATCCGATCGCCTGAAGCTGCATCGGCGGCGGCGGGCCAAAAGCAGCAGCGAAAGTACAGGCGATCGCAGTTCCCGTAGGAGTGCACAATTCGCGATCGATCCCGTTGCTATAAACCGGCACTCGGTGCGTTTCCCACAACCGCATCACAGCAGGCGTGGGCACAGCCAACCTACCGTGGGCGGCCTTCACCGTACCCCCACCAGTCGGCATCGGCGAAAAGTAAAACTCGTCAATATCCAACCAATCCAAACCCAAACAAGTACCGACAATATCAATAATTGCATCCGTAGCCCCCACCTCGTGAAAGTGAACCTCGCTTGGGGGGATACCGTGTACTGCAGCCTCTGCATCGGCCAATTTGCCAAATACGGCCAAACTCCAAGCTTCCACGCGCCCAGGCAATTTTGCAGAGACGATGATTTGCTCAATTTCTGGCAAATGGCGGTGATGACTGTGGCTAATTTCGGCATCTGCTTCGCCGTGACTGTGAGAATGTTCTTCCCCGTGATGGTGGTGGCGGGGCCAATTGTCGAAAGTCGGCGATTCAGTTTCCGAGGGATCGAGGGCGGAGTCAGCAGCCGGATTGTCTGATTTTAAGGGCAAATCGGCAGCTAAATCGACATAAAATTTAGTTGCTTGTTGAGTATTTCGGTGGACTAATTCCGCCCGCAATTGGTACTCTGTCGAAATGCCGAGTAAGTTGAGTTTTTCGATTAGGTAGTCTAAGGGAACGCCCGCGTGGAGTAGGGCTCCGATACACATATCGCCAGCAATGCCGGTGGGACAGTCAAAATAAGCTATTTTATTCATTATTAGCAATTAATTTTCAACATTGATTGTTTTAGCACATTTGTCGATCGCCCACTTAGCCTACAAAATCTTAACATGGCAATTATTTACGGACTCCATCCAGTTGCACCCCAAAAAGACAGGATCGAGAAGATTGCAAAAGCTCTCAAAGATGGGGCAGTGATGCTTTATCCCACAGATACAGTTTACGCGATCGGCTGCGATCTCAACTCCAAATCAGCGGTAGAACGAGTCAGGCGGATCAAGCAACTATCCAATGATAAGCCTTTAACGTTTCTGTGTTCCTCATTGTCAAATATCACCGAGTATGCAAGTGTCACCGATGAAGCATATCGAATTATCAAGCGGTTAATCCCCGGGCCCTACACATTTGTGCTACCAGCTACTAAGTTAGTGCCCAAATTGGTAATGAGTCCAAAACGCAAAACCACCGGTATTCGCGTTCCCGACCACCCGCTTTGTTTTACACTTGTGGAAGCCTTGGGAAATCCGATTATTTCCACATCCGCTCACATTACCACTGACGATGAAGGAGCAGCACCAGTGCCGTCTGGAAAAGGAGAAAGCTTTGGCAAAGCTGAACTTTTTGATTGTTTTTTAAAGTTAGTAGATATCATTGTCGATGATGATTCCGATCCTGGTTATCAAGTTTCTACTATTCTTGATTTGACAGAAAGCGAACCAATTGTTGT
Organism: Chroococcales cyanobacterium; assembly: GCA_038260455.1. Lineage (GTDB taxonomy): Bacteria > Cyanobacteriota > Cyanobacteriia > Cyanobacteriales > Microcoleaceae > Microcoleus. The sequence goes on from JBBSNU010000681.1 coordinate 2,519, forward strand.
TCGCCGCGGCTTGGGATGGGAAGCAGCCGCCGCTTGGGAAAAAGATTAAAATTTGACGTTTCTTTCGCTTGTTCGCCAGTCCGCCGGGGGTTCAAAACCCCCGACTCACAGCGAAAGTCCTCTCAAAGAGGACTGATAAATATAGCGGTTATGGTATTGAATTTAATTAAGCTCTGTCCTATATTTTAAAGAATTGACAGGGAGCATCTCAGTTTTGCATTTATAGTGCGAGCGTCCCCGCTCGCGAGTACAATACGCGAGCGGGGACGCTCGCACTATAATCAAAAGATGCTTTTTGCCAAACTGATACCATTTTTC
>JBBSNU010000682.1:0-2836 GCA_038260455.1 Chroococcales cyanobacterium
GGGGGAATATTTGATGGCATTTGAGAGGACGTTTCCCAACATTTGCCGCAGCAGTTTTTCATCCATTTGAGCGTCGCAGTTGCAGCCTTCATGTTGAAAGGCGATCGGATGTTGGTTGCTGTCGTTGAGCTGCTGCTCTTCTACCAGTTGACGGCAAAATTTTTCCAGGTTTAATGAAACCGGTTGAAACTGTAAGCTATTTGCTTCTATTTTGCCAATTACGAGGATATCTTCTAATAACTCTGTCATGCGTTTGATGGCTAATTGAATCCGCACAAAATGAGTAGATCTTTTTTCTTCGGGCCACTGAAAACTGTAATCTTGCAGTAATGCAGTCGAAAATTGGATGGTTGTCAAGGGGGTGCGGAACTCGTGGGAAACCATTGTCACAAATTTAGCTCGCAGTTCTGAAAGTTCTTTTTCTCGTGCGAGGGCTTTGAGAGTTTCGGATTCTGCACGTTTGCGATCGCTAATGTCGCGGGCTTCAGCAATCAGCAGCAAAACTTGTCCCGTGTCATTTTTAACAGGTTTCAGTGATAAATCAACTGTGATAATTTGGCCGCTTTTGCCTAAAAAGTCTATTTCGCGGCGAAAAAACTCGCCCGTAGCAGCTTTGGCGATGCCTTCTTTTAATTGTTCTTTACCATTTGGTGACTGTTGCCAAATCAACTGTTCCCAAATCGGGCGGCCTACAATATTTTGCGATCGCACTCCGGCAAAATCTAGGGCTGTCTGGTTCACTTCCAGCACGATTCCTTCGGGAGTCAGCAGCTTGGTAAGCTGAAACGAAGAGTCAAAAATCGCCCGAAAACGCCGCTCGCTTTCCCGCAGCATTTGAAATGTTTGAGAACGTTCGATCGCGTAGCGGATCGTCCGCACTAATAATTGGGTGGTAATTTGACCTTTAACAATGTAATCTTGAGCTCCCAAGCGCACTGCTTCGAGTCCGATCGCCTCATCGTCCAAGCCTGTCATTACCACCATTGCCGCATCGGGAGCCACTTCTCGCAGTCGAGTTAGCGTTTCCAAACCGTGGCTATCGGGCAAAGAAAGGTCTAGCAAAACTATATCAAAGGATTGTTTGCTCAGTTGGGCGATCGCCTGATGCAGGAACTCAACAGACACGAGTTCCCACTCGACTCCGACAGATACTTCCAACAGTTCTGCAAGCAAATCAGCATCAGCCGGATTGTCTTCTACTAACAGAATCTTAATCCACATAGCTTTGACGTTTTTTACTATAAAATTTTTACTTTACCCATTTCAGCTTAAACTTTTTTGCTTGACCTTGCCATTTTTAACTTGAAAGTTATTATTTTGTAACTGTCACCACCGCCAGCCACAAATCATCAATCAATTATTAAGTTACAGGAAGTTGGACAACCGCGAGCCAGAATTCCTCAAGTAACCTGACTACTTTAGTAAATTGTACGAAGTCTACAGGCTTGGTTATGTAACAGTTGGCGTGGAGCGAGTAGGACTGAAAAATATCATCGGGAGCGGCTGAAGTGCTGAGAATCACTACAGGAATTAATTTTAACTTCGGGTCAGTTTTAATTTCTTCTAGCACTTCAATACCGCTTTTTTTCGGCAGATGCAAATCTAGCAAAATCAAATCGGGACGGGGTACGCCCTGATAGGGTGCTTTTTTGCGTAAAAACTTGATTGCTTCGACTCCATCCTCCACAAAATGCAAGTTATTCAATATTTTACCCTGACCGAGGACTTCTCTGGCCAAATCGGCATCGCTGGGCGAATCCTCAATTAGCAGAATCTCAACTGGTCTAACAGTGCTTAGATCGCTCATAACCGGTTTATCCTTGTGATTATAAAAAAAATAAATGAAATTTAAGCCTTCAGATACTAATTATAGGAATAGTAAAGTAAAAAGTCGCTCCTTTTCCTTCTTGAGATTCCACCCAGATGCGCCCGCCGTGGCGTTCCACAATGCGCTTACACATCGCCAAACCTATGCCAGTACCGGAATATTCGCGGCGAGAGTGCAGGCGACCAAAAATGATAAAAATGCGATCGGCATACTCAGGATCGATGCCAATGCCGCGATCGCGCACGCTGAACACCCATTCGCTATCTTGCCTGCAGGCAGTGATATGAATCAACGGGATATCTTCGCGACAAAATTTGATACCGTTGGCGACCAAATTTTGGAATAACTGCACCAGTTGAAATTCATCCGCCATCACGGTTGGCATCCTGTCGCAGGTGATGACAGCTTTTGTTTCGGCGATCGCAATTTGCAAATTAGACAAACTTTGGTTGACAGCAGCGTTGCAATCGGCTGGCTCAAATTCTTTACCTCGGGTTCCAAGGCGCGAATAGACCAACAAATCATTAATCAATTGTTGCATTCTGGTAGCGCCGTCAACAATATAATGAATATATTTATCTGCTTTAGCATCCAAATTGCCTTGATAGCGCTGAGCCAGCAATTGAGTGTAACTGGTAACAGCTCGGAGCGGTTCTTGCAAATCGTGGGAAGCCACATAAGCAAATTGTTCTAATTCCTCGTTGGAACGCTTCAAATCTTCTGTAAGTTGCAGCATTTGCTGCTCAGATTCTTTGCGTTTTGTAATGTTATAAACTAAGGCACAACATGAGAGCATATTCCCCTGGGAGTCCATGACTGGACTGGTAGACAGATCAGTCCAAATATCTTTACCGTCCTTGCTTTTGAATTTAAATTCGTGTTGTTCAGCCATACCGTCCTTGCGTCGCTCGACATTATTGATAGCTTGTTTTTTTTCCGGTTCGTCCATGAAATCCCAAAGCGGCCGCCCGAACATTTCTAATTCACTATAGCCGAGCATTCGCGCCA
>JBBSNU010000683.1:0-2824 GCA_038260455.1 Chroococcales cyanobacterium
AACTTCGATAAAAATTTCCTCCAAAATTTCGCCTGCTCCCTGTTCGCGCAGGCGGTGAGCGAGGTCAATTCCCAGCATTTCAGCAGTCTCGGCAGCGCCGGAAACAGTATCTTTGACGAAGCGCTGGCCGTCGAGACTCGATACCATTCCGGTTAAGGTTAATTGACCGTTTTCTATTTTGGTATTGACACCGATTGGTACTTGACAGCCGCCTTCTAATTCCCGCAGAAATGCGCGTTCGGCATAACATCTTTGGGCGGTTTCCGTATGTTCGAGAGCTTTGATCACTGCCATGATTTCTGTGTCTCCAGCGCGGCATTCGATGCCCAATGCACCTTGTCCGACGGCGTGAAGGGAGATTTCGGGAGCGATAACTTGGTGGATGCGATCGCCCATTCCCAATCTTTCCAATCCTGCAACTGCTAGAATAATGGCGTCGTAACCGCCATCATCTAATTTAGCGAGTCGAGTATTGAGATTGCCGCGAATATCTTTAAATTCAAAATGAGGGAAATGGTGCCGCAGTTGAGCCAGCCGTCGCAGGGAAGAAGTGCCGATTACTGCACCTTCTGGGAGGGTATCTAGTTGCTTGTCTTTGTGCTTGGAGTGAACTACCAAGGCGTCAGCGGGATTTTCCCGTTGGGTGACGCATCCTAAGATTAAACCTTCGGGTAAATTGGTAGGCAAATCTTTGAGGGAATGAACGGCAAAGTCCGTTTCATTGTTAATCATTCCCGTTTCTAATTCTTTGGTAAAAAGTCCTTTGTCGCCGATTTTAGCGAGGGCGACATCAAGAATTATGTCCCCTTGGGTGGACATGGTGTGGACTTCAAAAGTGTGTTCCGGGAAGTGTTTCTGTAGCTCTGCTTGCACCCAGTGGGTTTGCACTAGAGCGAGTTGGCTTTTGCGGGAACCGATGCGGACGGTTCGGGAGGGGGCAGATGTGGTTGGGGACATAAGATCGATCGCAGGATAGCTGGAAATCAGCCAATATATTCACCTGATCTAGCGTACCGCAGGTGGTGACTTTAATTGCTGGTTGGCACAATTCGAGCATAAAACTGGGGCGATCGACCTGGAGAGCGGAAGGCAGCCGACGGTGTATGATTTGCCTAGGGTCGATCGGGCTGAAGCTGGTGCAAGCTGAAGAGTTTGCTCCCAGGTTGCAGGATTTGAGGAGAGAAATGTGGGAATGAGGGGGAAAGGGCGATGTCAGTGCGATCGTACTTTTAGATTGTACGCGATATCTGTAGGGATACGGCATTGCCGTGTCCGGCGCAGGGAAGTGCAACAAAAATCGAAAATAGTATTAACGTGATCCTGATTGAAGTGCAGAATTTGCTATCCGAACAACTTCTGACTGCCGTCCATTTTTGAGACTTACTCGGTAAAGTACACCCAGCCTTTGCCACTCCACATAAGAAATGCAGTAATTACCGCAAGTTTGGAAATAAATTCCCCTCATTCCGCCTGCTAATTCAATGCTTCTATAAGAATCTTTAGGCAATTGTGAGGGAGGCGAAAACGGTTCATTTTTTTTAGCTTCGATTGTGCCGAAAGAACAAGCTCCGCCGCGGCAGCCTTTGCCTAAATACATTGCAACAATGTAACCGTGGGAGCCAGCTTGCACGTCAAAATCAAGTTGCTGAGTGTCAGATAAAGGAAGTATGCTCGGCAGAAAAACAGGTACTCGTGTTTTGCCTTTGATTTGCTGAAAAATGTTACTTACAGGAAAACGAGTATTAGCTTGATTTGTACCTGAATTGTTGGGAATTGGGGGAAACTTTTGGACAAAGTTTACCCACTGTACAACTCTAGTTTTAGCAACGTTCAGAGTAGGGATAGAATATTTTTCTACAGCAAGAGATGGCTGGCCGCTTGGAAGGTTGAAGTTGCGGCGAATTACTGTAATTTCTGGTTTCCCTAACCCGTAAGTTGTGGCTGTGGCGCGGGCGAGATTGCAGCTAATTTTGAAGATTCCCATGTCAATGTTGCCATTGTCGGCTCCGTAAGACCAATTGTAACCGGCTGAAGTGCGATCGCGATCGCACAAAAAACGCGAAATTTCAAACATCTTGGCAATATGAACATCGTACAACCGCAACTTGGATCTGCCGGGAGATTGTGCAGTATTGCGATCGGGTACAATAAATTGTGCGGATTGCCAGCCATCTTGAGAAGTATAATTAAACCAGCGAATTTCTGTTATTTGCGTTTCTGTCCTTGCTAGGGCTGAGTATGGTGTCAAAAGTGCTATCGTCAAAGCAGTCACCACACCAGCAACAATCGCCCCAAATAGCCATCTTCCCCTCATCCTGATTTCCCTCCCAGTACATAAGCATCACAAACCATATTACATTCGGCTGCGGCTTGGTGTCGGTTAACATTTATAGCCTTTCTCAAAAAGGTGAAAAGTCAATCGATTTTAGATTTTAGATTTTAGATTTTAGATTTTAGATTTTAGATACTTCGACTTTGCCCTACAAGTTTGAGATTGGGGGATTGGGGGATTGAGGGATTGACAGGTCATATCCTGTCCGGTAGATTACCACAACAAAAAAGGTTCGTAGTGCGGACTTTAGTCCGCAGAATGAAAGCGGACTAAAGTCCGCACTACGAACAAAATCTTATCGTTGTCAATCGAACGGACTTGATATCAATACCTCATCTTTCACTCGAACTGCCGGCGTTGCTGAACAATGGTATGATGAAGTTGTCCTCCGAACGTCAAAAATAACACACATTTAAAATAAATATTATGCAATGCCCTGAATGCAAATCAACTCATATCAATAAAAATGGTCATAAAAAAGGCAAACAGAAT
>JBBSNU010000684.1:0-2823 GCA_038260455.1 Chroococcales cyanobacterium
ACGCCAGCAGTTTCGCCGCCATCCCGACAAATGGCAATCCAGTTCCCACAACTTGAGCTAAGGGAGAGTTCAAAACTTCTAGCAGCAAGTTGCTATTATCCAGGCCTTGTTCTTTGAACATTTTTGCCAATTCTGCGGCTGCTTTCCCAGCTTCTCCGATTCCCTCGGCTGCTTCGGCGGAACACAGTTCTTTAATATCAGTAGTTAATAATTTCAATATGCGATTTGCCATTTTTACCTGCCGCGCGTCAAAAGAGAGGATTTTATAAATCTACATTCAACTATCTAAGTATTCCACAAATCAATCAAATATGACTTATACCAATTTCATAAAGTAACGCTAGATATTACCCCCCCAACCCCCCCGAACTCGCGGGGGGGCTAAGACTTCATCAGCACATCTTTAGAAAAATGGTATTACGCTATGACTTACGCACTGGTCAGAAACGGGGTTTTTTCCGAAATACTTCGTTAAAGGCGACAAAACCCGCAAAAACCCGGTTTCTTTGGTTTTGATGGGTAAGTCCTAAATCAGAAAATCTCGCGCACGGGATAGCTTGACAAAAATACCCAAATCAACAATAATTGTAGGTTGTCTGTCTAAATCCTGCTCGGATCAGGTCGAGACATTCCAAAAGCTGGAGAGCAGTCAGCCGTCAAAAGTTCATTTCTGATGACCAATGACCAATGACTAACCAGCTACCTGTACGGCAAACCCAACGACTATCCCATGACCTACGCAATTATTGAGACCGGCGGCAAGCAATTTCGAGTAGAACCAGGCCGCTTCTACGACATCGAACTGCTTCACGTGGAAGCTGAATCACAAGTCATCATTGACAAAGTATTTCTGATCCAGCACGAAGACGACGTTCACATCGGCCAGCCTCTAGTAGAAAATGCCACAGTCGAAGGAACTGTGCTGCGGCATTTCCGGGGCCGCAAAGTCCTCGTCTACAAGATGAAGCCGAAAAAGAAAACTCGGAAGAAAAAAGGACACCGCCAAGAAACAACTCGGTTTATGATTGACTCTATTACAGTCAATGGTGTTGTTTTGGCAGCGAGAGATTTGACTCAAGAAGTTGTGGAAACTCCCCAAACCGGCGAAATTGAATCAGAATAAACAATAGTAAATAAAGTTGAGGACATTATGGCCCATAAGAAAGGTACAGGTAGCACACGTAACGGACGCGATTCTAATTCCCAGCGTCTGGGTGTCAAAAAGTACGGCGGTCAAGTTGTCAGAGCTGGCAACATTTTGATTCGTCAACGCGGCACGAAGGTTCACCCCGGTAATAATGTTGGTATCGGCAGAGATGATACTTTGTTTGCCATGATTGATGGTGTTGTGACTTTTGAAAGAAAGGGCAAAACTCGCAAGAAACTCAGCGTTTATCCTGTGGTTGCAACTGTGGTTGAACCTGTGGCTGAAGCTGTCGCAGTTTAATTTTATGCGTTCCTGGGTTCTGCCTGGGAACGCATATAATTGGGGATATGTTTCCTGATTTCATATCTCAATATACCCATATCCTCGACTTCTTAAAGAAGTCGGGGATGTCATGTTTGGTAGACAATTTTTGTGAGAAATTCGGAATGATTTAACCGCAGAGGCCGCAGAGGCCGCAGAGGAAGAGAAGAGAGAGATGAATCATTTGGATGCCAAGGGATTTGGTATGATTCGCTAATTTGTGGCTAGCCTCCTCCGACAATTGTCACGATTTCTAAGATGTCGCCTTCTTGTATCTGCGTGGTTTCCCAAAATTGTTTGTGCAGAATTTCGCCGTTGTACTCTACAGCCAGCAATCGCGGATTTAAACCTAATTGTTTTAATAATTCTGGTAGAGGTGTTTCGGTGGCACAATTACGAGTTTCTCCGTTAACTTGCAAGGCGATTTGATTAGTCATTCGTTATTATTTTAATTATTTGAACCAACCACGAAGACGCAGTACGCGAAGGAAGAATTGTATTTCCTTCTTTCTATTCCTGCGCGTCATAAGCGTCTTCGGGGTTTATTTAATCTTACTTGATCCGCTTAAACTTAGGTTTTTCCCGGCACCGCTTTCTGAGCTTTTTGAGCTTTGAGACTCTGCATCCGAATCAACTGGGAGATGAAAAACTGGGTGACTAAAGTAGGCTGTTCTGCTTCCATGATCGATCGTACTACGGCAACCCTTTGAGCTCCAGCATTCAATACTTGATCGAGATTGTTGATATCAATTCCGCCGATCGCAAACCAAGGAACAGGCGACTTATCAGCAGCATACCGCACATAGTCCAAACCCGCCGCCGGCTTGTTTGCTTTCGTCGGAGTTTCGTAGACCGGCCCAACTCCAATATAGTCGGCTCCCGCATCAATAGCTCGCTGCATTTCCTCGCCATTCGTAGTCGAACAGCCGATAATGCGTCCAGGGCCGAGCAACTTGCGCGCTTCCGCCACAGGCAAATCTTGCTGTCCTAAGTGTACGCCGTCCGCATCCACTGCGATCGCCAAATCCACGCGATCGTTCACAATCAGCAAAGCATCGTAGCGGTGACAAAGTTCGCTCATCTTCCGCACATTATCCAACTTCACTGCATCGTCTGAGGTTTTGTCGCGATACTGTACCAAAGTCAGTCCGCCTTGCAAAGCAGCTTCCACGACTTGTAACAAGTTGTCTCTGGGCGAAGTTACGAGGTATAACTGCGATCGAAGTAACTGCTGGTAGCGCCGGTAAGCCAGCAAATCGCTTTCGAGAGTATACACCCGATAGCGCATCTGCTTAAAAGCCTTGCCCATATTTCGATCGTAAACTTTGCCGTACTCTTCCAGTACCCGCAGAGCT
>JBBSNU010000685.1:0-2794 GCA_038260455.1 Chroococcales cyanobacterium
CTCTTCAGTTGCGATCGCCCGATCGCCCGTAACTCCCGCAATCGCCGCCGCCGCAGCAGCACCCAAAGCCGTATTCTTAATCAGATTCCCAACATTCACGCCCTTAGTCACAGTTTCTTTCCGAGTAATCACTTGCGAAGTAGCATTCAGAGGTACTCTGCTACCGTTGATGATACTTAACTCTTGGGCCACAAACTGAACGCCTGCAGTAGTCGATCGCAATTCGCCACTAATTTTAGACCCTTCGGGTATCAGCACTTTGCCATTATTCCCTGCGATATCCGAAGCCACAGTCAGCGTAATCGGAGACTTGTCATTGGGGCCTAGCAAAATCTTGCCTTTTGCATACTCGATAGGAATAGTAACCCCGCTAGGAATTTTCACAGCAACACTCTGGCCAATATCAACCTTAGCAATGTAAGGAGAATTAATTGCTCTTGCTTGATTGGTACTGACTAATGCTTGATAGATAAAAGCAGCTACTTCAGCCCGCGTTGCTGACTGGTTTGGCTTGAGAGATTTAGGATTGGGATAGCTGACAACCAACTCTTTTTCAGTAGCAGCAGCAACGCTTTTCACAGCATAACTTTGAATCTGACCCGCATCATTATAATAGCTGAGAACATCTTTAAAATTGCAGGTAGGTTCATAGCCAAGTCCGTTATTTAAGGCGACTACAACTTGCACGCGAGGAATTTGCTGCATTGGCCTAAAAACATTGCCGGGATAGCCAGACATCCATCCCATTTCGTATGCTTCGGCGATCGCCCCCTTGGCCCAAAAATTCGACGGAACATCGGCAAAACCTACAGCATCGCGGGTTTTAGCCTTGTTGACAGAACGGATCATTGCCGCAAATTCAGCCCGCGTTACGGGTGCATCCGGGCGGAAAGTGCGATCGGGAAAACCTTTGATAATGCCTCTTTCTGACAAATCTTGAATAAAGTCTTTTGCCCAATAGTTATTACTAACATCCGAAAAAGCTGTTTGAGCAAAAACAGGCGCGGGATTCAGCATCGGCGCTGCGGTTCCAGCAACGGTTCCCAATGTTAATAAAACAGATGTGCCGAATTTGATGCGTTGAAATACAGACATTTTGAATTCTCCAATTTACACAAGTTTTTTATTAAGGATAAGTAAGCTTATTTTAGGCTGATTGATTTCGGCCTAGCTTACTCTTTTCCTCAGTTATGTAACTATTATGGAATGCTTTTATTTGTGGTGAGGGGAAGATAGGGTCTTTTAAAATAAATATTTTGAGGCCGATGTGTGGATTTAAAAATGCTTAAACTCCTTAAAAGCCTTATGTTCCTTATCTCCCTTATCTACCTGGAACTTATAACGGTTATTTGACTGGATATGATATGAATTGAGTTGAAGGAAAGGCAGATTATTTGCAAAAAGCATTTTTTTTATTATAGGAATGAAAATTTAATAACTTAAGCGATTGCTCGTTACCAGGCTCTGCCTGGTAATGCAGATCCGGAGGCTCTGCCTCCTTTTTTCTTGCAACTTACAGGAGAGAGAACTGTAGGAGGTGTTTAAGTTATTAAGTTTTCGATCCATAGTGCGAGCGTCCCCGCTCGCGTATTGTACTCGCGAGCGGGGACGCTCGCACTATAAATGCAAAACTGAGATGCTCCCTTAGCCAAAAACCCGGTTTCTGGATTAGCAGTGCGTCCTAGACTAGACCATTGACTAATGACTAATGACCGATCGCAACTAGCGGTTCCCAACTTGTTACATCTTCAAATAAAGATTGATAGCCCGCTGCATTGGGATGAAGACCGTCAGCAGTCAGACAAGAACGCCACCAAATATTACCGCGATCGATCCATTTATCAAAAATATCTAAATAGGGAATTCCCCGCGACTGACAAGCTAACTTTGTGGCTTCTTTATAACGATACTGGTCTGCGTGATTGTAGTACAAACAATCTTGAAAAGGCATTTTGCTTTCATCCACCGGCACCATCCCCACAAATATCACCGGACAAAGTTGTTGGGACAAATTTAACAAATTATCCAAAACAGTTTTAAAATGTTCAAATTCGGTATAACTGCGCCCGGTAGGCGACTGCACTCTCGCCGTATCGTTGAGGCCTACGGAAAGAATAATCGCATCGGGGACGCGGTTTCTGAGCTCGCCCCGGTGGCGAAACTCGTTTTCGAGGCGCTGGGCGACTTGATAGGTGCGATCGCCCCGAACGCCCAAATTGTATAAAACGTGTCCTGCGCTCTCCGTTAACATCCACTGGCGCCGCAATCTTTCCACCCAACCACCGCCTACACCGTCGCCAAAACCGTAGATTAAGCTGTCGCCGAAAGCAACCAATTTGAGGGGATGAGAATTTACCCGATGCAAGTGACCAAAGGAATAGCCTGTTGCTGCCTGCATAAGCGATACTCAGTTAGTAATTTATGAATCTTGACATAGTAAACTAGAATGTAACATTAGATAAACTAGGTAATTTCGATGATTAAGCGTCCAACCTTCGATTCAACTCAGCTAACCCGTCGGGCAGAAGAGTTGATCGGTGCTGCATCCAACCGCTATCGGATTACGGTGCAGGTGGCGAACCGCGCCAAACGCCGCCGCTATGAAGATTTTGACAATGACGACACTCAAATGATGAAACCTGTAATGCGGGCGATATTTGAGATGTCGGATGAAATGACTCAGCCGGAAATTATCGGAGATATCTAGACTTGGCAAGTTTTGAGTTTTGAGTGGTGAATTGCCAGCAATTTTTGTTCGCTCAAAACTCAAAACTTTCTCAAACTAGATTGGCGC
>JBBSNU010000686.1:0-2791 GCA_038260455.1 Chroococcales cyanobacterium
CCGATCGCAAGTTGGCAGAAGCAGCGCTGCACAAAGCTGTCATGGTTGCTGATGCTGCTAACCTCGCCAAAAGCGAATTCCTTTCTTCTATGAGCCACGAGTTGCGTACTCCCTTGAATGCAATTCTGGGATTTAGTCAGGTGATGGTGCGCGATTCATCTCTCAACAATCAACACCAGCAACACCTAGAAATTATTAATCGCGCTGGGGAACATTTGCTGTCGCTAATTAATGACATTTTGGAAATGTCTAAAATTGAAGCAGGCAGAAGTCAGCTTAATCAAAGCAGTTTCAATTTAATCCGCTTGCTAGAAACCTTGGCAGAGATGTTCCGCTTGAAAGCAAAATCTCAAAAATTGCAGCTAATTTTTGAAGTGGCTGATGGCGTACCGCACTTTGTCAATGGAGATGAAGGCAAATTGCGCCAAGTTTTGATTAATTTATTAGGAAATGCGATCAAGTTTACAGAGACGGGTAGCGTTACCTTGCGAGTGAAAATGAAGGTAGAAGAAAGCTTGGCGGTTGAAACCGCAGAGTTTACGGGCACACAAACAAAACCCGCTTGTGCGGGTTGCGATCAGTCCGAAAGTTTGGCTGTTTCAACCGCAGCTATACAAACAAAACCCGCCTGCGCGGGTTGCAATCAGTCCCCGCAGGCTGACTTTGATTGTGTAGACGCGAATTCCATTCGCCCGGTATTTTTAAGCCTTCAGTTTGAAATTGAAGATACTGGGCCTGGCATTGCAGCAGAAGAAATGGATAAGTTATTTGCACCCTTTGAGCAAACAAAAACAGGTCAGCAATCTCAACAGGGGACTGGGTTAGGCTTACCAAGTAGTCGCAAATTTGTAGAAATGATGGGAGGAGATATTACTGTAAACAGTATGATTGGGTTGGGCAGTAAATTTGCCTTTGATATTCAAATCAGCCTGGCCGCTCCTACCGATGTTAAAATGCTTAAACCGCAGCGAAAAGTAATCGGATTAGAACCTAATCAACCAGAATATCGAATTTTGGTGGTTGACGATCGCGCCGATAATTGTCTAGTTATAGATAGATTATTGTCACCATTAGGCCTACTCGTGCGAGAAGCTAGAAATGGTCAAGAGGCTGTTGCTATATGGGAGGATTGGCAGCCGCACCTGATTTGGATGGATATGCAAATGCCGGTGATGAATGGCTATGAAGCCACCACACACATTAAATCTCATCCTCTCGGAAAAGAAACGGTGATTGTCGCTCTCACTGCGAGCGCTTTTGAAGAGGATCGAAAAACTATTTTGGCAGCAGGTTGCAATGATTTCATGCGTAAACCTTTTGAGGCAAAGATATTATTTGCCAAACTTGAAGAATTTTTAGGAGTGCGCTATATTTACGAGGAACCTGTTGATACAAAGCTAAATGAAAGCGAAATTAGCGGAGTGTTTAGCAATCAATCTGTAGAATCACAACTCGGTCAAATGCCTCTTGAGTGGGTGGAGAAGATATATAATGCTGCTTATGAATGTTGCGACGATAAAATTTTTAAGTTGATTGAGGAAATGCCTAGAGAATTTGCTTCTGCCTCACAATATTTAACTAATTTAGCGCATAATTTCCTATTTGACGATATTATAGAGCTAGCGAAATCTGCGGTTAGGGCGCGTCAGTCTTAATATGTTCGATCTTGAAAAAATACCGTGAGCGATCGCATGAACAGCAATCAGTCTCCTACAATTCCAGCCACAATTCTAGTAGTTGATGATAAACCAGATAACGTGCGGCTTTTATCTACAATCCTAACTGAGGAAGGCTATCAGGTTCGCAAAGCGTTGAACGGAAAAAGAGCTCTGGCGACGGTGCAGGAGTTTCCGCCGACTCTAGTTCTGCTGGACGTGATGATGCCAGAGATGAATGGATATGAGGTGTGTGCACAGTTGAAAGCTTCACCAAAAACCAGTTCCATTCCAGTGATTTTTTTAAGCGCCTTAGATGACGTTTTAGATAAGGTGAAAGCCTTTGATGTGGGAGCAGTTGACTATATTACTAAACCTTTTCAAGGTAAAGAAGTATTGGCACGAGTGGCAAATCAGTTAACAATTCAAAGTCAGCAAAAGCTACTTCAAGAGCAAACGAAGCAATTAGAAGAACTTGTCGATCGATTGCAAAACGAAATTAAAGAGCGGCAGGGGGTTGAGCTAGCTTTACGGCTGGCTCAAAACAAATCGGATCGTTTATTGCTGAATATTTTACCGGCTGCGGTTGTTGAAAATTTAAAAAAAGGCGAGGGTTCTGCTGCTGAGAGGTTTGAGTCAGCAACAGTTCTTTTTGCAGATATTGTCGATTTTACGTCTCTTGCTGCCAGAATTTCACCAATAGATTTGGTAAATTTTCTAAATAAGATTTTTTCAAGGTTTGACGAATTAACTGAAAAACACGGTTTGGAAAAAATTAAAACAATTGGAGATGCTTATATGGTGGCGGGGGGTTTACCTGTGCCGATGGCAGATCATGTAGGGGCGATCGCGAATATGGCGTTGGATATGCAGGATGCGATCGCCCATTTTCAAACCGACACAGGCGAACCCTTTCAAATTAGGATTGGCATTCATACAGGCCCAGTAGTTGCTGGCGTAATTGGCACTAAAAAATTTATCTATGACTTGTGGGGAGATACTGTTAATGTTGCTTCTCGCATGGAATGTCAAGGATTGCCGGGGTATATTCAAGTCACTTCTGCTATTTACGAGCAGTTAAAAGATCGGTATGTATTTGAGGAAAGAGGCGCGATCGCGGTTAAAGGTAAAGGAGA
>JBBSNU010000687.1:0-2791 GCA_038260455.1 Chroococcales cyanobacterium
ACGCAGGAACTGTCTCGGCGACGATAGAGAACTTCGCCGATTCTGAATTGTTTGTCCGCCAGCAGCAACTCGATATTGCTGTCAATTAGGTCTTGAGAGTGAGCGACGATATCGTAAATAGTTAGTTGCGAAATTGCTTCAAGGCTGTAATCGAGCAAGTTTCTAAATGCTGTATTGGCTTCTAAAAGGCGTTTGGTTTGAGCGTCCCACAGGAAAATGCAGTCTGTAGTTTGCTCGACTACGGCTCCGTAACGGGCTTTTTCTTCTAGTTGTTCGTTTTCGGCGATCGCGATCGCACTCAACATTCCATTGATAGTATAGGCAAGGTCGGACAATTCGTCTTCGCCCGTCACCGGCAACCGCATCGAGAGGTCTTGGCTGCTGCTAACACGGTTCACTGATGAAGCCAAACCGCTCAAGGGAGACAGCACCAGATACTCTAGCAGCAGCAGAGTGCAGCCGACAAACCCAATGCCCGCTAACGTTACAGACACCAGCAGGTACAGCAAACTAATTTGACCTTGGCGATATATTTCTCTGGGTATATCAACTCGCAGCAGCAGCGCGGGTCGATCGTAAATATCCCGGATCAGAGCGTAACCCGCCATTAAATTTTCGCTGACAGGACGCACCAAAATCTGTTTTGTCCCCGACAGTTTCTCCCGCGCTTTCACAAAGTCAGCAGGTAACTGAGCCTCATTAACGCTGTGTACAATCAGAGGCAAGCGAGTAATTTGAGAAATCCTGGCAATCCCCGCAGCATCCAAATTGCGCCCGAATATCAGCGTGCCTCGAATCGGGCCAGTGTTTTTTGTAGTGACAATTGGTCGGGAAGTAATCAGTATCGGCCCTGACGGTAGCAGCAGAATACCAGCGAGGCTGCTGTTGATGTTGGGGTGCTGCAACAACGGATCGCTGAGAGAAATGTGCTGTTTTAATGCTTCTGGAACAGCGGTTAGTTTTACCTTTTGGCTGTCGAAACCCGTACCGTAAACTATTTTGCCCGAAGTATTGACAAATAGGGCTATGTTAACTTTCACATTAGCCAGTCCTTCGGGAATCAAATTGGAGGCGATAAATTCTTTGTTACCGTTTTGGATGAAAGCGTAGTTGTCGTCCCAGGCTGACCAGTCGGCAAAGCGCGAGTTGAAATCATCGGTGGTTTGGCCGAACACGTTGAGCGCTCCCTTGACAACTTGTGTGGCTTCTTGTTCTTCTGCTTTGACAAGGCTGCTCAAAAGGATGCTTGAGGAGGCGGCATAGAGAATGCTAGTCAGCCCAGCGATGGTAATGCCAACTATTGATAGTGTTTTTCGACGCAGTTTCATCTTGCCGAGTGTGTGGTGTCTGTCAAAAATTCAGGGTTCGGGCTTAAGTCCGCTTTCCGGCTGCAGACTTAAAGTCCGCACGCGCGATCGAATCTTAATTGCGGTTAATCGATCGGACAGGATATGACGCACTCTAGCACTGCCTTATTAAGCAGTATACAGCTAACATCCGCTGACTTCCGGCATGGCGATCGAGCCTGGTTTGTCGCGAAACAATATCTTAGCCAAACGGGAAAATATTCTCAAAAAAAAGGTTGGGTTGAGATTTTCCCATTCAAAAAATGCGCCTTGTTTGGCTTCGCTGTACTCGACGGAGCAATAAAATTGCGCTTAGATTGGTTAAATAAGCCTGATTTCATAAAGTAGCGCTAGATATTACCCCCCCAACCCCCCCGCTAGTTCGGGGTGGCTCAGACTTCATCTATAGCATATCTTTAGAAAAATGGTATAAGCCTGATTTCTGGCAGAAATAACAGGTTTGATAGGGAAGCATTTAGGGAGAAACTGGGTTTCGAGATTGTTTTTGCTGCTGGCAGATTGGTGCTTCGCCCTAGTTTTAATAGCAGTTCCCCAAACAATACAACGAATCGAACCCGCGATCCAAATCTTGAGAAAAATAATATTATTTTCCCCACGCTTCCTGTTTGTGAGCTTCCTTGCAAATACCCAAAATTCGCCGATCGTTGTCGCTAAGGACGGAAAGTTGTTGATACCGTTGCAGGTTTACTGAGTAGGGAGAGCTAGTGCCGTCGTAACTGTCCACTACTGTTAAATTTAACTGAGTTCGGTCTACATTGCCGTAAAAACAGTAAAAAGCAGACTGAGGCAGGTAAAAAGCCCCAATTACTTTACTCTGCCACATTTCAAAGACAAAATATTCTTTTTTAATTTCATCTGGCTTGTTTGACTGGCCGTAGAGGTAAACACCGTCTGCTAAACCTGTGAATGCTGTATCTGGCTGGGGATTTGCGGGGGATTGCGAGATGGAAACGCCGGATTTGATGTCCGAGTGTCCGGGCTCGCGCAGGGCGAATCCGATGCTGAAGTTACCGCGCGAGAGGGCAAGGGCGATCGCAATACCTTCTAAACTGCTTGTTAATATCAAATAAGTTAAAACCACTGGCGGGCCCCAAAATTTTTAATAGCTGCCTCGAAGCACGTCTTCTGTTGCAAAAAGCTCGTAAAGACACCGGGTATTTGGCTTAACGCGGGCTATTAACTTGAAGTTTCGATCGCCCGCCCGGTTCCCGAACTCTCATCTAAAAAGTCCCGGACGCCTTAAGACCTTCAAACCTTAGTTTTTTACGCAATCTGTGGGTGAATTCTAAAAATTTTAGGTTCTTCCTTACTTACTATGCTAAATCAATAGCTAAATCAGTAAAAATATCTAAACAAATATATAGAAAAGTAAATTAAGTCCTTGTCCAGCTTGACATTTGGGCTAGTTTAATTGTTAATTATCA
>JBBSNU010000688.1:0-2781 GCA_038260455.1 Chroococcales cyanobacterium
GGTTTTGTGCAGTCTGTCTAGGGCTTCTTTCCACAGTCCGCGATATACTAGGTCGTTCCATTCGGGGATGAGGTTGTTGATCGGGCAGCCGCTTGCCATGCCGCTGATGATGCTGCCGGTGTGGCAAAATGGAATGCCGCAGTCCATGCAGCGCGCGCCTTGGCTGCGGAGTTTGTCTTCCTCCATCGGTAGGTGAAATTCGTCCCAGTTGTGGACTCTCTCGACTGGTGAGAGTTCGGAGGGCAATTCGCGCAAGAATTCGATAAAGCCTGTTGGTTTTCCCATAGGGGTGTTTTGGTTAGAATTTACTATTCTGGTAGTTTGTCAAAGGTGAAGCTTGTATGCTTCTGAACTAACTATTGTGATATAAATTGCGGGCGATCGCACTTCCGATCGAGCAATTCGTATAGTCCAGGACGCACGGGCGGTCAGAAACCGGGTTTTTGGAGAAAATTCTGCGTTGTAGCCTACAAATCGAGTAAAAAACCCGGTTATGAAGGTCTGATGCGTCCGGGAGTGCCGTACCTAAAATCTTCAATATCGCCGGGAATGACCAATTGTCGAGAGTCGCATCGAAAAGACCTGCGATCGTTTAATTTTTCGCTAATTGCTGACGATCGCCAATCCAGCACAAAATAACCATCAATTTAAGATTTTATACAATCGCGATCGAATATCATAGCACAAATATTGCCTTCACCGTTCCTCTATTGGCCGGCCTCCAGCAACTTTTCAAAATCCGCAGCCGGCACAGGAGGACTGAACAAATATCCTTGCATGGCATCGCACTCGTAGCGCCAGAGAAAATCTTTTTCTGCTTCAGTTTCAACTCCTTCGGCAATTACCTCAAGACAGAGACTGTGCGCCATTTCAATAATAGCTTTGACAATCGCTGCATTTGTCGAACCATCGGTGATATTGCTGATAAAACAGCGATCGATCTTTAAAACATCGAAGGGGTATTGCGTCAGATAGCTTAAAGAAGAATAGCCAGTGCCGAAATCGTCAATAGAGATAGAAACTCCCAAATCTTTCAATTGTTGCAAAGTCGCGATCGCACTTTCGGCATCCTCCACCATCAAACTTTCGGTTAGCTCTAATTCCAAACTGCTCGGTGCTAAACCAATTTCTGCTAAAATTTTGGCGACTCTGCTGCTGAGTTCCGGTTGGTGAAATTGGCGAGGCGAGAGATTCACCGCTACCTGCTGCAAGGAAAAACCCGCATTTTGCCAAACCTGTATTTGTCTGCAAGCTGTCTGCAAAACCCACTCGCCCAATTGTATAATGAAGCCAGTTTCTTCGGCATCTGGAATAAATTCGGCGGGCGAAATCAGCCCTTTTTCGGGATGCAGCCAGCGCACTAAAGCTTCTGCGCTCATGATTTTTCCAGTCTGGACATTGACCTGCGGCTGATAGTAAACTTGGAATTCTTCTCGTTCCAGAGCATCGCACAAACTTGTTTTGATCTGATCTAATTTATCGGCGGCTTCTTGCAGCAATTCGTTGCTTTGCGATCGCAATTTATACTGCTGTTCGACAAAAGCTGCTTGTTTTTTCAAGCGGCTGGATATCGCACCCACAAGCTCAGCTTTAGTAAAAGGTTTAGTTAGGTAATCATCTGCTCCCAATTCCATACCTTGCCGCACTTCAGAGCGATCGGCTTTACCGGTCAGAAAAACAAAAGGTACTGTAGCAGTAACAGGATGCGATCGCAAGGCCACCAGCACCCCGTACCCGTCAAGTTCCGGCATCATCACATCGCAAAGAATCACGTCGGGAAGAGTTGACACCGCGGCATTTAAACCCAGCGCCCCATTTTCTGCACCCGTCACGTCGAAACCTTCGGCTTTGAGGAGTTTGAGAATATTCTCCCGAATTACTCGATCGTCCTCAATCACTAGAATCTTTTTCATATGTCATTCCCTGAAAGCGATATAATTGAACGGCGTTGCTGAGCGCGATCGCCGTGGCTATAACTGAAAATGCACAGCTCGATCGATCGGCACAGCCGAATATTTTCCGACACAAATAGCAGACACCCTAAAAAAGGCTAATTTTTTAAGGACAACTAGATTGATGTTTCTATGCTTACTTAGCGCCGTCCGTATTATTACGAGGTTAAGTCAGAAATCTCTCAACTAATTCTAGGCGATCGCCAGTTAGCAGCGCTCTAAATAACTGCTAAAATGGTTGTGCCACTAGAGCGATCGGCTGCAAACAATCTCAGCCTATGTATAGCAGTTGCCCAAACAAACGCAACTGCAAGCAACTAGCAAACCCTTGCAGAGTAAGTATTGCCTCATTATTTAGTGTAAAATCTAAAATCTCAAACTTGTACTGAGCAAAGCCGAAGTATCTAAAATCTAAAATCTAAAATGACATTACCTAGTGGATTCCCTGAGCCGGCACAGATTGGCGTCATAGAAGTTAAGCAATATCCTCAGTACCGCGCTGTCACCTACACCCACGCAGGCGATTTGCGACAAGCCACAGGAATCGCCTTCAATCCCTTGTTTGAACACATCAGCAACAATCAAATTGCGATGACAACGCCAGTAGAAGCGCGCTACACGGAAACTTCCGAGCAAATCGATAAAGTTCCGGTTGCAGAAGTTTCCTTCCTGTATCCCGCACCAAATATCGCCCCCAGCAGCGTTAACTCTGCTGTGGAAGTCACGGATACTTCACCGATGACAGTTGTCAGTATTGGCGCGCGCGGGGCCTACACTTGGGAAAGTTACGAAAATAACCTCCAGAAACTCAAAGATTGGCTTCAAGAAC
>JBBSNU010000689.1:0-2769 GCA_038260455.1 Chroococcales cyanobacterium
GTGAATTTGAAAAGGTCGGTGGTACTTGGTTGCGCTGGTGCTATCCTAGTGGCGATCCCATTCCTACAGGCGACGAACTGGCGGCACAAAAAGATGCTCAGTTATCTCGAAAAGATGCTCAGTTATCTCAAAAAGATGCTCAGTTATCTCAAAAAGATGCTCAGTTATTGGAGGAACAAGCGCGGACTAAACGAGCATTTATTCAGATGATCGAACTCGGTTTGAAATTGAAGTTTGGAGAGGAAGGATTGCTGCTGCTTGATGAGATTTCGGCAATTTCTGATGTTGCTGTTTTGCAGGCGATCGCATCTGGCACAGCAGCAGCCAACAACCTCGATGAAATCCGCCAAATTTATCAATCATAATCTTACAAAGTTAGTAATATCATGTTTGTTTAATTTGGAATTCTATCTAATAAATTTTGGTAGGGGCGGGTTCATCAACAATTTTTAATTCCCACAGACAATCTACAAAAACCCGCCCCCACCAAGCGACATAAATTAGAGCGCGCGCTAATCTCAGAAACCCGGTTTCTTCCTATATTTCTCGTATTCAACTCGAATTTATCGGAGAAACCGGGTTTCGACACACCCTACAGGATTTAGATCTAATCGGCTAAATCTGGGAAAACTTCGCGCACCGCCGGATGCACTAATCTGTGATTCTGCACGTTCAATCCCTTCGCCAAACTCGGATTCATTTCCAAAGCTTTAATCCCGCTATTTGCCAACTGCAAAACATAGGGTAAAGTGCTGTTATTCAAAGCTTGAGTCGCTGTCCAAGGCACGGCACCGGGCATATTTGGTACGCCGTAATGCACAACTTCTTCCTCGATATAAGTAGGATTTGTGTGAGAAGTTACTCGCAAAGTTTCCACGCAGCCGCCTTGGTCAACGGCTACGTCAACAATCACAGAACCGGGGTGCATCTTCGCAACAAATTCGCGAGAAACCAGCACCGGAGCTTTTTTGCCCAACACCAAAACTGCACCGATTAACAAATCAGCGTCGGGGATAACTGCTTCAATTTGCAAAGGACTGCTGTACAGGTATTCTACTCTGGAACCGAACAGAGTTTCTAAGTAGGCTAAACGATCGACATTTACATCCAAAATCTGCACTCTAGCGCCCATTCCTACAGCAATACGGGCTGCTTCCGTGCCGACGATTCCGCCGCCCAAAATCACAACTTTACCCGGTCTTACCCCTGGTACACCGCCCAAAAGTACGCCGCGGCCACCTTGCTGCCGTTCCAGAAACCGAGCTCCAAACTGCACGGCCAAACGCCCTGCAATAATGCTCATCGGTGTTAGCAGCGGCAATTTCCTGTCGGGGAGTTCGACGGTTTCGTAGGCGATGGCCTGGACTCCGCTGCTGATTAAATGCTCGGTTAATGCGCGATCAGCTGCTAAGTGCAAATATGTAAACAGCAACTGCTCTTTTTGAATCAGCGGATACTCAGCGGGCAGCGGTTCCTTAACTTTAACAATTAGTTGCCGGTTCCAGACATCTGAAGCCTTTAAGACAATCTTAGCCCCTGCTTCAACGTAGTCCTCGTCCGCGAAACCGGCCCCAGCACCAGCATTCGTTTCGACGAAAACTGCGTGACCTTTGTCCGAACAAGCCCGGACACTTGTGGGACTGAGGCCTACTCGAAACTCTAAATCTTTGATTTCTTTGGGAACGCCTATTTCCATCTACAACCTCTGAATCTCAGGCTTATATCGATCGAATTTAACTTAAAAATAATTCCTACCGGGACAATACCATTGGAAATTTTAGATTTGGCAATCCGGCTGGGGCTAGGCGAACAAATTTTTGATTTTCAGCCAGTGCGATTTGAATTGCTTAAATTTGAGATCGATCGCAGATTTAGGGAGATTAACACGGATTAACGCAGATAATTTCGAGAAGAGTCAATATATTCGATCGATCGCCTATAATTTAGCAGGCTTGCACTCAGCGCGTCTCAAAAACAAATGCCACGCATACCTACATTAACATTCGATCGCGGAACGCTATTGTTGCACCCGCCGCCCAAAGGCAGAGACTGGGTGGACTTTGCTACGTGGGACGATCGCGTGGAAAAATACCGAATTCGGGCAATTCACTACCGCCCGCTGGTAGAATCTCTCCAAGCTGAGTCTACTAATTTCACCGACGAAGCCAAGGGATACGAACTACTCGAACTCGTACCCAGCGTCGAAATGCAGCCTTACTCGCATCAAAAAGAAGCCTTAGCAGCTTGGCAGCAAGCAGGAAGCCAAGGAGTAGTCGTCCTCCCCACCGCTTCCGGTAAAACTTATCTGGCACAATTAGCCATGCAGGTCACGGGCCACAGTACATTAATTGTAGTACCAACTCTCGATTTAATGCACCAGTGGTACGCTAATTTGAAAGCTGCTTTTCCCGACATCGAAATTGGATTGTTGGGCGGCGGTTCGCGGGACAAAACGCCTATTTTAGTGGCAACTTACGACAGCGCCAGCATTCATGCAGAAACCTTGGGCAATAAGTACGGCTTGCTGGTTTTTGACGAATGCCACCATTTACCAACGGACTTTTATCGAGTAATATCCGAATATGCGATCGCCCCTTTTCGACTCGGACTGACAGCAACACCCGATCGCACCGACGGCCGCCACAGCGATTTACATTTCCTCGTCGGCCCGACAGTATATAGCAAAAGACCAGAAGATTTGGCAGGCGATGCCTTAGCCGACCATAAAATAGTTCAAATCATGGTCAAACTGTCAAAAGAAGAAACCGA
>JBBSNU010000690.1:0-2762 GCA_038260455.1 Chroococcales cyanobacterium
CTCAAAACCTCCAAACAGCCCAACTGAGCCAAACTGTGCAAAGCTTCCCCGCGAAATCCCAAAGTAGCAATTTTGTAAAGGTCAGCTTCCGTGGTAATTTTGCTCGTACTGTGAGGCGAAGCCGCCTGCTGCAAATTTTCCAGATCCATGCCCGTACCGTTATCTGCAACTTGCACCCGCCACTGTTCGGGCCAGACAGACACAACAATGCGAGTTGCGCCAGCATCCAAAGAATTTTCAACTAATTCTCGTACCGCAGCGGCGATCGAGTCAATCACTTCGCCGGCGGCAATTAAATTGATAACTTCTGCGGGTAAGGTTTGAATAGTAACTGGCATCAGATTTTTAGCAGTTCGTTAATTAAATTCTACTTGATTCTGCCACTCGTGACACATTATATCTCACTAAAATTGAGAAAAGCCTGATATCTGTCTGCTAATTAAACTTGCTCCGCTTCTGCAATGTTTTTCGGCAATCGAATGTAAAAAATTGTCCCTTTTTCATTGTCCGATTCATAGGTAATTTCCCCTTTATGAGCATCAACGATCGACTTAGCAATCGCCGTTCCCAAACCAGTACCAGTCCGCTTCCCGTAGGTCACAAACGGTTCAAATAACTTGTCCTGAATTGATAGCGGAATGCCGGGGCCGTTATCGTAAATGCTAATTTCTGCCCACTCCTCGCTTTGTGTCACAATAATCTCAACTCGCCCCCCGCGCCCGCCAAAAGCTTCAACAGCATTCCCAACTAAATTTTGCAAAACGCGCAAAATCTTATTGTCGTCCGCTTCCACTATTACTTCTGTTACCCGCAGCACCAAATCTACTTTTGCCGCATCAAAATAAACTCTGTTCAATTTTTCAAACTGCTGCAACGTCTGGATTAAATTGACTGGTTTTTTACTTAATGCAGAGTTCCCGCGCGAAAATTCTAAAACTTCTTCAGCCATTCCCAACATTCGCTGAACTTGCAATTGAATAAGTTCGCACCACTCCTGAGTTTCCTCATCCGGGTGCATTTCTTTGAGCATTTCGCTGGAGAGTTTAATTCCCGTAAAAGGACTTTTGAAATCGTGAATGATTGTACTCACCATTTCTCCTACTAATACCATTTTTTGTTTGTGTACGAACTGGCTAACATATTGATCTGTAGTATCGCGCAAGTTTTTAATAATGAAATTAAACATTTGCAGTACGGAACTGCCTTTAGCAAACTCTAGAGTTGCTATTAGTTCTTCGCGACCTATTTTTGCCAAAGTCGAGCCGCAAAATGCCACAGCTCTAGCACTGCGAGGCTCTCCGTCTAAAACTCCGAGTTCGCCAAAAAAATCGTCTGACTTAGCGACAGCAATAGCTTGATATTTATTATTGTCAATCCGCTTGCTAAACTCGACTTCTCCTGTTAAAACTAGATATAAAAAATCGGCGGCTTCTCCTTCGTCAAAAACCAGCGTTTCGTCAGCAAAACTCTCCAAGACAGCTATGTTGCACAGGTGAGCAGCTTGCAGAGGTTCAAAATAAGACATAAATCGATGAGATGCCAGATCCATGAGATGATACCTAATGCTTAATTTAAACAGTTTCTTTTTTCTATTTTCGCCGATCGGCATCGATGCGTTGATAAAATATAATACTGCTTGAATCTGGCTCTATGTTTTGGCATCCCTGGCCGGGAAAGGGCGATCGCCGGAATGCAGAGCCAGACTCAGACAGCAGCAGCAATCTCGCGCAAATTCTTAGTTAATTGACTAAAATCCATAAATATGGTAATATTTTTGAGATTTTAATTAGATGTGCGATCGAGTTCTGCAGCAGGCATGACAAGATTTTAACTTTAGAAAGAGCGCACAATTTAAATGTCGATCGACTGGCATTGCCAAAAATTAACGATCGCCAGATAAGACAATCGCAGCATTCTGCCCGCCAAAGCCAAAACTCAAACAAATCGCATTTCTCACCAGAGTCGATCGCCCATAGCGCACAAAATTTAATTCAAACCCCGGTTTTTTCAAGCCGGTGCAAGGCGGCAACATCCCATCTCGAATACTCATCAAACAAAAAGCCGCGCCCAAGGCTCCCGAAGCTCCCAAAGTATGAGCAGTAGCCCCCTTAGTCGAACTAACAGCAACTCCAGGGCGAAACAATTTCTGAATTAACAGCGCTTCCTGTCTGTCATTTAAATCAGTTGCAGTACCGTGAGCGTGAACAAAATCGATATCAACGGCTGCTAAATTGCTGCGTTTCAAACATTGATTTACCGCCGCGATCGCACTTTCCCCCCCGATAGCCGGTGCGTTAGCATAACAAGCATCATTTGTCAAGCCAAAACCCGAAACTCGCCCGTAAATTTTAGCACCGCGACGGCTTGCGAGCTCGGCGGATTCTAATACAAATAAAGCCCCGCCTTCACCGAGCACCAAGCCTTCGCGATGTTCGTCAAACGGATAGCAGCCAGTGTCGGCCAAAGCACCCATGCGGTTAAATCCAGCCACAGTCAGCGGTGTAATCGGCGCTTCCACAGCACCGGCGATCGCCCGCTGACACTCACCAGTGCGGATCAAATCAACAGCGCGGGCGATCGACTGCAGGCCCGTCGCACAAGCAGCCATCGGTGCGAGCACGGGCCCCGTCGAGCCAATTGCTCTCGCCGCCGCGATCGCCCCCATGTGAGGCAAAAAATCCACAAATTGAGAATTGGGCATTGGGCATTGGGCATTGGGCATTGGGCATTGGGCATTGGGCATTGGGCATTGGTAATCGGTC
>JBBSNU010000691.1:0-2752 GCA_038260455.1 Chroococcales cyanobacterium
AAAGCTTGTTTTTTTTGATGCATTACTCGTGCTGGGTTGGGGGGGGGTCGGCGGTTTTTTAATGTGTTGCTTGTTTTGGACGCTCGCACTATTATATATAAATGCAAAACACCAGATGCTCCCCTTTTCTTAAAAAGCCTGTAAAGAGCAGGCAAAATGCCAGAACCACAAGAATTATTGGAGAAGTCTCAGGGAAATGTTGATTGCTAATTCCCTTGATGCACGATACGGAAGTCGCAGATATCGGTTAATTTCGTTAAATCAACTACACTAATGGTTGTTGAACTTCAACGTCCCAATTTTCGATTACCAATTTCCCAATGACTCGCTTAGCCACAACAATAGAAGCCATACTGTACCTCAAAGGTCAGCCGGTCTCAATAGCAGAAATTGCCGAGATTGCTAAGTGCGATCGACCTGCCGCCGAAGATGCCATTATTGAACTCATGTCTGACTCTTCCCACCGCGACAGCGCCCTAGAAGTCGTCGAAACTCCGACGGGATACAGCCTGCAACTAAGAGATGAGTTTGCCAGTTTAATGCAAACTTTAATACCTCCAGAATTAGGTGTGGGAGCTTTGCGGACGCTGGCGGCGATCGCCCTCAAAGGTGGCATCGCACAGCCGGATTTAGTGAATTTGCGGGGTTCTGGAGCTTACCAACAAGTGCAGGAACTGGTAGAAATGGGCTTTGTTCGCAAGCGGAAGCCGACCGACGGGCGATCGTATTGGTTACAAGTTACCGAGAAATTTCACCGGTATTTTCAAGTAGACCAACTCCCAAAACAACTGCAACTTGACTTTCAGGCAAATTTGGGCCCAAGCAATGACGAGTAGTTTGAAGTAGAATGTAGCCAGCCAGAAATTAAGAATCGCCAAATGGTTTTTCACCCTGACTTTGACCATGACAATGCCCAACAAACCGCAGTCAACCCACTTCTGAAGTACCTCCAACACCAATCTCCCGAGGTTCTAGCCCGCATCGCCAAGTCCGCCAGCCCTGAAATCAAAGACATTATCTCTCATAACGTCCAAGGACTTGTCGGGGTATTGCCTTCAGACAATTTTAATGTCCAAATTACCACAGACCGGGAAAATTTAGCAGGTTTGCTAGCTTCCGCGATGATGACAGGCTATTTTCTCAGGCAAATGGAGCAGAGGATGCACCTAGAAGAAAATTTAGCCAGCACGAGCTCGATTAAACCAAACTCTTCTAAAGACAAGTAAACAGATGAACGGTTTGCGGAAGCCAGAAAGATGAATGTTGTTCAAAAAATAAACAATCCTGGACGGACAGGGAATTAAGAAACCGGGTTTTTAATCCTATATACCTCGCGATAGACGGAGGATTGTAGTAAAAAACCCGGTTTTTGTGTCTAGAACGATCGAGCATCAGATTCATTCTCCCTCGCAATCTCCTCGCGCGATCGTCCTTCTGCCAACTCTCAACCTGTATGCTGTCAACTGTCAACAGTTGAAGATTTCTCTCAAGTCTTGCAACACAATTGTTGGGCGAGATTGACAACTCCTAGTTGTTTTTTCAAGTTTGCGTATAAGATGGGTCGATCGATTTTGATAAAAAGGATTTTGAATGATTCCGCACCAAAAGAATACCGCTGCATGACTTGAGAGAATTGAAATTATCCACCGGCGGGGCTAGCGGATACGGGAAAAGCACCCGGACGTACTTTAATTTTCTGAACTTGACCCAAACGGTTAATTTCCACTTCTAGTTCTTTGCCGACAGCAGTGTTTTCCACCCGTTCTTGCACGTCTCCGGGAGTGTTGACCGCAATTCCGTCAACTTTTTGAATCACATCTCCGGCGCGCAGGTTGGCTTTTTGAGCGGGGGAATTTTCCACGACTCGCATTACGGCTACGCCTCGATCGAGGGTGATTTTATTATCGAGTTGTTTGTTGACTTCTGCTTTGGTGGCGGGAGTCAAGCCGATCATTTGAATGCCGAGATAGGGATGTTCGGCTTTGCCTTTGGCGAATAACTGATCGGAAACTCGTTTGGCGGTTTCGATCGGAATTGCAAATCCCAAGCCCTGAGCGTCGGCGCGGATGGCGGTATTGATGCCAATTACTTCGCCTTGGTCGTTGAGCAGGGGGCCGCCTGAATTGCCGGGGTTGATGGCTGCGTCGGTTTGGATGAATCGGACTCGTTTGTCGGGGATGCCGACTTGGGAACTGGTTCTACCCGTAGCGCTAATAATGCCCACAGTCACGGTATTGTCGAGACCTAAAGGATTGCCGATCGCGATCGCCCACTGTCCCGGTACAATATTGTCCGATCGACCCAAAACCACCTGCGGCAGTTCTTTGGCATCAATTTTCACAACAGCCACATCCGTCAGCGGATCGACTCCCTGCACCTTACCCTCAAACTCGCGGCCGTCTTTGAGCGTCACCTTAACAGTATCCGTACCGGAGACAACGTGAGCATTAGTCACGATGCGGCCGTCAGCAGTGAGAATAAACCCCGAACCGGTGCCGCGTTTGATTCGTTCTTCCGGCTGTGGCAAATTGTCCCCAAAAAACCGGCGAAACAAAGGATTTTTGAAGGCTTCCGGTACTTGATTCGTCACCTTGCTCGATGCGTCAATCCGCACGACTGCAGGGCCGACTTTTTCTGCTGCTTCAGCAATAAAATTAGGATTGGTGCGATCGACTGCGCGATTTTCTGGAACCGGAGGAGAAGCATAGGGCGGGATTTGCTGGCGCACCACGGGCAAAACCGATCCAGTTTC
>JBBSNU010000692.1:0-2751 GCA_038260455.1 Chroococcales cyanobacterium
CAGTAAGGTGCGCGTTGCTACCAAATAAGGCGATGCACGCATAGGTGTCAAGGGAGCATCTCAATGAATGCGAAAAAGCAATTTCTTTACAGTGCGAGCACCTCAAGAGCTCGCGAGTGGTGGATAGATCGCGAGCTCTTGAGGTGCTCGCACTATAAAATCAAAACTGAGATGCTCCCGGTGTCAACTGGGAGCATCTCATTTTTGTAAAAAGCATTTTTAATGATAGTGCGAGCACCTCAAGAGCTCGCGTATTGTACAACTCGCGAGCTCTTGAGGTGCTCGCACTATTGCAAAACTGAGATGCTTCCTGTCAACTTAACTCTAAAACCTTTGTATCTCTCGTTTATAGCAGAGTCCATATACCCCTCGCATCCCCATTTTTTAGGGAGACTTTAAGTTAAAAATGCTCTTTTTCCACCTTATTAAGGGGTTATAGGATATCGAAAACCCTACTAATTGGGGTCGTTTTTTCAATTAGCAGCGTTTCGATCTTGCAACTTTTTTATTTCTGCTTGAACTTCAGTAGCTAACTGCAAAGCTTCGTTGAGCAATCGCCCTTGTTTGCTGGCTCGATCGCTAATTTGCAGGGCATTCAAAGTTCTCAAATTATTGGCAAACAGTTCCGAGTTAGTTGCGACAAATTTTTTGTTTTCCCTGAGAATTCTTTCAGTTTTCAAAGCTCGAACTAAATCCTCTCTGATCGCCTGCAACGCTTGAATGACTTTGGCTCGATCGCTTATTTGGACTTCCGCATTGCCCGCATCTTCTATCCGATCGTTAATTTCGATCGCTTTGATTATACCATTATAGCGATCGACATCATCAAACAAATTGATTAAATCTTTATTTTGGCTGCTCCAAATTTTCCACGCATCCTCAAAGATTAAACCGCAGATCGCAGCTAGGTGGAGGGCGAACCAAAACAAATAAGCCCTAGGAAATATCGCAACCAGCAGCCAACAACTGATTATAACCAAAACAATTAAACCGACGGTTTTCAAAACTTCGCGGGTAAAATTAGTTGCACTCGCTGGTCTGTATACGCGATCGGGCCCCGCGCCGCACAGGTGCCTGAGCTCACCGACAGTAATTTCTAATCCCTGAATGTCAGCTCGCATAAATCTTCACAAATATTTGTTAAATATAAAGTTTTGTGGTACTACAAAAGGCTCGTCTACAATAAATCTAACACTTTTTTCAACCAAAACTGCACTATGTCCGCACGCCCTATCTACCTCGACAACCACGCCACAACCCCTGTAGACAAACGGGTACTTGATGCGATGCTGCCGTATTTTACCGAACAATTCGGCAACGCAGCCAGTATCAACCACGTCTACGGCTGGGAAGCAGAAGCAGCGGTCAAAAAATCGCGGCAAATCATAGCAGAAGCAATCAATGCTTCTCCAGAAGAAATTGTTTTTACCAGCGGTGCAACCGAAGCAAATAATTTAGCGATTAAAGGCATCGCCGAAGCTTATTTCAGCAAAGGAAAGCACATTATCACAGTAAAAACCGAACACAATGCAATTCTTGACCCCTGTACGTATTTGCAAAAATTGGGGTTTGACATTACTGTTTTACCGGTGAAAAGTGACGGATTGATTGATATTGGCGATTTGATCAAAGCGATTCGGGCTGAGACAATTTTAGTTTCGGTGATGACGGCTAATAATGAAATTGGTGTAATTCAGCCGATCGCCGAAATTGCATCTATCTGTCGCGGAAATGACATTCTGTTTCACACAGACGCGGCACAGGCGATCGGCAAAATTCCCCTCGACGTACAGGAGATGAACATCGATTTAATGTCCTTGACGGCCCACAAAATCTACGGGCCAAAAGGCATTGGTGCTCTCTACGTGCGTCGCAACAAGCCGAGAGTTCAGTTAGCGTCACAAATGCACGGAGGAGGCCATGAACGGGGAATGCGATCGGGTACTCTCTACCCACCGCAAATAGTCGGATTCGCCAAAGCGGTAGAATTAGCCATTGCTGAAATGCCGTCGGAAACTGAACGAGTTGTTAATTTGCGCGAGCGTTTGTGGGAAAATTTGAGTGAATTGGGTGATGTTGTGATCAACGGTCACGCTACTAAGAGGTTGCCTGGTAATCTCAATATTAGTGTAGGCGGGGTTGACGGTCAAGCGTTGCTGTTGGGCTTGCAACCGGCGGCGGCAGTTTCTTCTGGTTCTGCTTGTACTTCTGCGAAAATTTCTCCATCTCATGTTTTAGCAGCGATCGGGCGATCGGACAAATTAGCTTATGCTTCAATTCGCTTTGGGATTGGGAGGTTTAATACCGCAGCAGAAATAGATGCTGTCTCTCAACACGCGATCGCCACTATTCAATCTCTCCGACAAGCTCAAAAAGTCATGAGTTAGGAGTTAGGATTTAGGAGTTAGATCGCGATCGATTAACTTGTGCTTAAATATTCCAGATTTGTAGGGGCGGGTTCACCCGTATCTATGCCTTAAAAGCAGAGGATTTATAAACCCGCCCCCACCCATGATTAAAAATCATGCAACATTAACTGTAGGGTGTGTCGCCATTAAAAATTTCTGCCTAAAAATCGACAATCTGATAGCGACGCACCTACATTATTTAAGAATTCTTATAAAAAACCAAAAATACATTGTAATGTAGCAACAATTTTTAGCCGTAGGGTGTGTCGCCATTAAAAATCTCTGCCTAAAAATCGACAATCTGATAGCGACGCACCTACATTATTTAAGAACTCTTATAAAA
>JBBSNU010000693.1:0-2727 GCA_038260455.1 Chroococcales cyanobacterium
TGCAATTTAGATAATTTGTCAATTGATTTATGTTAAGATTTGTTACAAAGTTGGCGACTCTAGATGCACGGGTAGCGAATCCAGCCTAAAGTTCAGACATGGCGGTATTTTTGGGCGATCGGAGTGCGAGGGGCGATCGCCTATGTAGAAAAATTCTTGCTAATAATTTGCAGTTAATTCTAAAAATTGGGGTTGTAGGGTGCGCCGCCCCTTGACCGGCTAATCTTGTAGCAACCAGCGATCGACCAGCCTTTGGGCGTTTTGAGTTGGAAACCAAGCTTCCCAAGCGATTTTATTTGCTTGAATGATAGAACAAACTGCACCTGCAGCGGACACCTTACCAAATACAATAGAGGCTGGTTTTAGGCGAATTTGTCGATCGCAAAACCCGCCCCTAATCACAACAATCAACTATCAACAATTAACCAACTAATTCTTCACCCCTACGCCCACATACATAATCGACGTATCCTCATTAATTTGGATTTTAAACAACCCAGACTTTTTGTAATCAACATAGTTAGCGAAATTAACTGTTAAAAGTTGAGCCGCTTGTTTGAAAACTGCCCCCGAAGGAAATAGTTGCTTTCCACTTGTAAAATTCCCCCAAAAACTGTGCATCTGGGCTAAAATAGAACCCATTTCTCCAAACATATCAAAACCTTTAATTTCAATCTTCCCAAAACCCGTATCTCGCATTACCGCAGACAGTTCCTCCGGGGTAATAAACTTTTCCCAATCGTGAACGCCCCGCCTAATTTCTTGCAAAATATTTTCCATCAGCCCAATCATCACCACTTGCGAGGAAAAAGTTCGGTTGATGGTATCAAAAAAGAACATTCCTCCGGGCTTGAGAATTCTGTGAACCTCTGACACAACTTGTTTGTAATCAGCAACGTGTTCTAAAACATCTACGCAGATGACGACATCGAAGGTATTGTCAGCGTAGGGCATATTTTCGGCAAAACCTTGCCTGTAGTCAATCTCGAAACCGCTGGTAACTGCGTGATTTTGAGCTGCTACAATACATTTGTCCGATCGATCTATTCCAGAAACCACAGCGCCCCTCTCTGCCATAAACTCGCAGGAAAAACCGCCGCCACACCCGACATCCAAGGTTTTCAACCCCCGCCAATTAGTCGCGTGTCTGTCAAAAAACTCAAACCTGGGTTTATTTAGATGGTAGAGAGCATAGATTTTAGCATTTTCGTCCCACCAATTATCAGCATTTTCGTCGTAAAATTCTAAATCGTTTTTTACTTCTGTTTTCGGCACGATTTTTTCAGTCCTGATTAGTGGAATATCTAGCGGCAGTTGTGAATCGTCACAATATTTTAGTATAATACTTTTGGCATAAATTTCAACCAGATGGATCGCGTTTCTATTATCATCCCCGCCCTCAACGAAGCGACTTGTCTGGAACGCACTTTGCGCCAACTCAGCATTCTCAATCCTCCGGCTTGGGAGGTGTTAGTGGTAGATGGCGGCAGTCAAGACGATACAGTGGCGATCGCACTTTCCGCCATCACCCGAGTTATTTCTAGCAGTATAGCCGGACGTTCCGCGCAAATGAACCTAGGCGCAGAAACCGCCACCGGCGAAATTCTGTGCTTTCTCCACGCCGATACTTTAGTTCCTGACGACATTGTAGCAGTCATCCAGAAAACATTGTCCGATGCTGAAATTGTCGGAGGCGGGTTTATCTCGCTGATGGCTGGTTCGCAGCAAACAAGATGGGGTTTTTCGCTGCACAATTATCTAAAAACTTACTACGCGCCGCTGTTATTTCGACCTCATTTATTTTTTAAGGGATTGCGCTTGTTGTTTGGCGATCAGGTTATTTTTTGCCGTCGTACCGTTTTTTGGGAAGGCGCGGGTTTCGATGCGGCGCTGCCAATTATGGAGGAAGCGGATTTGTGTTTGAAGTTAGCGCGCCGGGGGAGACTGAAGTTAGTCAATCGGGTGGTGGAAAGTAGCGATCGGCGGGTGGCGAATTGGGGCGAACTTAAAGCAACTGCTATCTATCTGGCGATCGGTTTTTTGTGGGGTTTTGGGGTTTCCGCGAGGTATCTCAAACTGTTTTATGAAGACATTCGCTGACAGGTAATTCTGCATGGACTGCAAAATGCGCGTTAGCGAAGCCCTCGAAGAGGATCGTCCAGCAAGCCTTCAAAGAAAGTCAGCACAGTATTGACTTTTTCCTTAGCCTTTGCGATTTCCTGCGGTTGGGGAGTTCCCCAGCCCATTTTTTCACTGCTTAGCGGGGAAAGTCCCGGTAGAAGTTCGTTAACCGTGACCAATTCTACCATCCTCACAACTGCCAAATCTTTCGGTTCTTTTGGCAGCATTGCCGGTTTGGGATACTTCGTTTCTAGATAGTCAAGAATTGCTAGAGACTCGACGACAGTGAAGTCATCATCGACCAAAACAGGGATGCGGTGAAAAGGATTCATTGCGACAAACTCAGGCTGTAAGTTATCGCCGTCCAAGTGAATTTCTACTAATTCAAAGTCGAGGTTTTTTTCTAAGAGGGCGATCCAGACGCGGCGGGAGTTGGGGGAAATGGGAGTATGGTAAAGTTTCATAAATGGTGTGCCTGGTTATTGAGAGGTAATAAAAGCCACATTTTGATTATGCACTTAGGCGGAGGGAGCATCTCAATTTTGCATTTATAGTGCGAGCGTCCCCGCTCGCGTATTGTACAACTCGCGAGCGGGGACGCTCGCA
>JBBSNU010000694.1:0-2712 GCA_038260455.1 Chroococcales cyanobacterium
CCCTTTTTACCAGCCGAGGGTCTCCAAAGGCGGTTTTTTCGATTTGTTCGGCGTGAATCAGTATGGGATTGTCCACGGTTTATACCTCTGTCAAGTTCTGAGTCTAGTTTACTTTGACTTGTGTGTACACGGTAGCCTTACTAAGGGGGGGTTGGGGGGGTAATATCTAGCGCTACCTTATGAAATTGGTATTAAGTGAACCGTATTGTGTTATATCATGTTGGGTCGATTATGATAACAAAAACGGTTCGTAGTGCGGACTTCAGTCCGCTCTTAATTTTCGGACTGAAGTCCGTACTACGAACCTTGTAGTGCGGACTTTAGTCCGGTCTTAATTTACGGACTGAAGTCCGTACTACGAACCTTGATATTACATGATAGTTGAAAAAATCAGCATCAAAAATGTTTTTAGCAATGCTTTTTGAGAATGATATAAGATTCGCATTGCACACCTTACCGTTCAATTTGTGCAATTAAATCGAGGATTTCTTGATAATCAAAATTATCTAAATGATTCATCAAAACTTTGGCAAAAAGCTCATTTTCGCTGCGAATATCCTCAATTGTTGTAGCAATCAAATCGAAGTCAGCCTCACGGACTGCTTGTAGAAGTTT
The DNA here is from genome assembly GCA_038260455.1 of Chroococcales cyanobacterium. Classification (GTDB taxonomy): domain Bacteria; phylum Cyanobacteriota; class Cyanobacteriia; order Cyanobacteriales; family Microcoleaceae; genus Microcoleus. The sequence continues at coordinate 616 of JBBSNU010000694.1, forward strand.
GCTCGTCCATTCTGGGGAAACTTGCGGTTTTGAGTTAAGCGTAAATATTTCAGAACTATCCAATATTTCTTGTTTTAGGATGGTTGAAGTCTCTGAAAAATTATTGACTTCAACGGGGGGGATTGCTGTAACGACTGGAATGTCAAATTTAAAGATTGTCCCCCGTCCCACTTCGCTCTCGGCGGTAATTTCGCCGCCCATTAATTTTATGAACTCACGGCTGATACTTAATCCTAAACCCATACCTTTTTGAAGTGTCTTCCCCGATGAACTTTGCACGAATAATTCAAATATACTATCTAATTCTTCCGGGGCGATGCCAACTCCTGTATCGACAATTTCAAACCAAATAAAAATTTTTTGGAAGTTTTCAGATGAATTAATAGATTCTTGTTTTACAGAACTTATTTTTCTCTCTTTGTTCGCTCCAACTGTGACTGACACTGAGCCATTTTGGGTAAATTTAACTGCATTGTCTAAGAGATTAATCAGCACTTCCCGCAACTTAATGTCATCTGTTTCTATGTATTGAGGGACATCCGAGGAGCAGTCAATAATTAATTTTATTTTTTTATTTAGTGCCGGAATTTGGAACATATTCTGCACGTCGCTCAGCAAGCGGTACAAGTCAAAGCATTTTGGGTAGAGTGTCATGCGCCCCGCTTCAATTTTAGATAAGGCTAAGACTCTCTCGATCAGTTGAAGCAGGTGTTCTCCGCTGCGGCGAATAATTTTGATATTTTCTTTTTCTGAGAAAGTTAAATTAGTGCTGGGTTCCATTAATTGAGCGAAGCCGAGAATGGCATTGAGGGGGGTTCGCAATTCGTGGCTCATGTTGGCGAGAAAGATGCTTTTAGTTTTGTTGCCAGCTTCTGCTGCTAATGCGGCTTCTTTGAGTTGTTGTTCTGCTTGTTTGCGATCGCTAATATCGAGTATTATGCCGTGCCAGACGATATCTCCATTTTCGCGCAATTCCGGCCGAGAATGAGCTTGCAGCCATTTCAGTTTTCCCGATGCTGTGACAATCCGCCACTGGTGGACAAATGGTTCGAGATTTGCGGCACTTTTGACAATGGCCTCGAAGTGCCTGGGGCGATCGTCCGGGTGCATTTGGTCGTAGAGTAAAGCAGAGTTGTTCTGGATTTCCTCCGGCTCTAATTCTTGAATTTCTCGGCACAGCGGACTGATATATTCCATCTTGACTGAGCCGTCGGGATGCTGCACGAATATGTAAAGTTCTCCGGGCACAGTGATTGCTAATTTGTGAAATAGAGCTTCGCTTTTTTGCAGGGCTACTTGTGCTTTTTTGCGATCGCCAATATCAATCCCAAACCCAAACAAAAAGTCAAAATTGCCATTTTCATCCAAAACCGGCGTACCGTACCACTCGACTAACAAAGTATCACCGCACTTTGTGAGAATCCGGTGCTCGTTAACCGTTTGCTCGCTCCCTGTGACGCGCTCAAAAATCGAGTGCAATCCGGCTCGATCGCCCTCCGGTACAAATGTAGCTAAGTAATCTTTGCCGATAACTTCTGCTGCAGTATAGCCCACAGCTTCCAGCATACATTCATTGGCCAGCAGGATTTTACCCTCCGAATCGATCGCCACAAAAAAGATCGGAGAATTTTCGATAATCTTTAAATTAAAGTCCCGCTCTTGGCGGATAACTTTTTCAGCTTGCTTGCGCTCCTCAATTTCGAGCTGCAAGCGGGCATTAATTTTGGCTAGCTCCAGAGTGCGATCGACTACTTGAGTTTCCAGGGTACGATTGTAGTCAGCCAATATTTGCTCTGCCTGTGCGCGATCGGTGATATCTTGAAAAACAATAATCACATAAACAACATTGCCCCCAGCGTCAAACACCGGCATTGATCGCACTTGCAAGCGAATATTTTTCCCGTCTGGGCGAATTTCCATATCTTCAACCAGCGTTTCTTCACCCCTCGCCGCTCGTGCAAACGGGGAGTCTTCCATCGGATAAAGCCGATCGGTTCCTGCGACATAAAGCTGATAAGTTTGGCTCTTCCGTACTTATTGTGCTAATTTTTTAGGAAAATGCCAAAATAGTAATGCCCGTATTTCAAAATTTCTCAA